>JAKLHH010000201.1 GCA_022710245.1 Myxococcota bacterium | reverse complement strand
TGATCAGCGCCACGTTGTAGCGCCCCTGCGTGGGCTCGAGGTCCTTCCACGTCCAGCGGTAGTAGGCGACCCCGCTCGGCAGACCAGCGAGGCTCGCGTCGCTCGTGGCCACGTGGTGGAAGGTCTCCCAGCCCATCCCCGGGTTGGCGAGGAGGTCGCTGATCTCGGTGGGCTGCACCGTGGTGGTGGGGGTGAGGGGCACCTCGCCCAGGCCGCGGTCGCGCCCGCCGCCCTCGAGGAGCGCCCCCTCTCCCGCGCGCGTCTCCGACGGGGACGCGTCTCGCGGGGGAGCCGCGTCCTGGCGGTGGACCTCCTCGCTGCAGCCCGGAGCGAGCGCCGCGATCAGCAGCAGACCGGCCATCGAGGATCGACGCATGCGGAACGCCTCCTGCCCCTCGAGGGTAGCCAGGAGCGGCCCCCGGCGGCAAGCGCGGTCACGGCGGCGCCGGGCTTGGCGTGACGAGCGCAACCAGAGCGAAGGGCGACTTCGCCCTGCTCGCGTCCTGCGGACGCTCAGCGCTGAGCGGATTCCTGCGCAACGCCGCCCGCTCAGCTGCGTAGCCTCACGCAGCATGGGGACTCTCACGCAGCTGCGCAGCTCGACAGCGAGCTAGGTGTCACATCTTTCTTCGGCTCCCTCCTCGACGGAGGTCGCCGTCGTGACATCCTTTGATCTGGCGAGGGCCCGCGATGAAGTCGTACGACGCGATCGTGATCGGCGCCGGGCTCGGGGGGCTCGCTGCCGCGGCCAGGCTGGCGCGCGCAGGTCTCTCGGTGCGGCTGCTCGAGCGCCAGGTCCAGCCTGGCGGCTACGCGACCACCTTCTTCCGCGATCCCTTCGAGTTCGAGGTCTCGCTGCACGAGCTCTCCGATCTGGGGGCGCCCGGACACCGGGGCGGGCTCTACCCGAAGCTGGAGGCGCTCGGCCTGGCGGAGCGGGTGGAGTTCCTCCAGGTCCCCCACTTCTACCGGTCGCTCGCGCCGGGCCTGGACCTCCGCGTCCCCTTCGGGCGGGAGGCGTCCCTCGAGGCGCTGCTCGCCGCTTTCCCCGCGGAGCGCCGCGGGCTGGCCCGGCTCTGGGATCACTTCTTCGCCATCGCCGAGGAGATCCGGCGCCTCGGCGAGGAGAGCGAGGGGGCGGCCGACCACGTGCTCCGCACCGTGCTGCGCTACCCGCGCCTCGCGCACGCCGCGACGGTCCCGCTGGCGACCGTCCTCGATCGCGAGCTCCGCGATCCGCTCGCGCGCCTGGCCGTCGCGCAGCTCTGGTCTTACCTCGGGCTGCCGCCCTCGCAGCTCTCGCTGGTGCTCTTCGCCGGCGCGCTGACCAGCTACCTGGAGCACGGCGCCGCCTACCCCGTCGGCAAATCGCAGGCGCTCTCCAACGCGTTCGTCACCGTCATCGAGGAGGCGGGCGGCGAGGTCAGCCTCGGCAACGGCGCGCGCCGGGTGCTCTGCCAGGACGGGCGGGTGACCGGAGTCCTCACCGAGGAGGACGAGCACCTCGCGGCCGAGGTGGTGGTCGCGAACGCGAACCCGATCACCACCGCGCTCGACCTGATCGGGCGCGAGCACCTCCCGCAGGCCTTCCTCCGCCGCCTCGCCGCCGCGCGGCCGAGCCTCTCCTCCTTCTGCGTCTACCTCGGCCTCTCGCGCAGCGCGGCCGAGCTGGGCCTCGA
The DNA here is from genome assembly GCA_022710245.1 of Myxococcota bacterium. Next base: position 7,944 of record JAKLHH010000201.1, on the reverse strand, counting down.
GGACCACGAGGTCTTCATCAACCAGGACCCCGACCTCGAGAGCCAGTACGCGAGCAGCTTCGAGCTCGGGCCGGCCGACCCCGTGCTGCTCACCGCCTACAGCGCGCTCGACCCCGGCTTCTCCCCGCCCGGGACGTCGGTCGCCACGCTGACCACGCTGGTCGACGGCCAGGCCTGGTCCTCGGTGCCGCGCGAGCGCTACGCGGAGCTGAAGCTGGAGCTCGCCGACGCGCTGGTCGAGCGCGCCGCGCGCGTCTACCCGGCGCTGCGCGGCAGCGTGGAGGTCTGCGTCACCTCGACGCCGATCACCAACATGCGCTACACCGGCAACGCCGGCGGGGCGATCTACGGGTTCGCCAACACGCCGGCCGAGAACCCGGCCTTCCGCCTGCCGCGGCGCGGTCCCCTCGAGGGGCTCTGGTTCGCCGGGGCCTGGACCCGGCCCGGCGGAGGCTACTCGCCGTGCATCTCCTCGGGCTGGGGCGCGGCCGAGGAGATCCTCACCACGCAGGCGACCAGCCGCAGCGCGCCCCGGCGAGCGGCGGGAGGCGCGCGATGAACCTGCTCAGCTACCTCCCGCTGCTCAAGGACCAGCGCATCATGCGCGGCACCCTGGCGCGCCGGTCGGGCGCGCCGCGCGAGCGGGAGTATGCGCGGGGTGAGACGGAGCTGGCGGTGCGCCGCTACCACCCGCCGTCGCTGGCGGTGCGCGTGGCCGCGGCGCGCGAGGAGACGCCGCGCGCGCGCACGCTCTCGCTCGCCGCGCTCGAGGGCGAGCTGCCCCCCTATCTGCCGGGGCAGTACGTCAACCTCTTCGTGACGATCGGGGGCCTGCGGACGAGCCGGCCGATGAGCCTCTCCTCCTCGCCCACCCGGACCTCGCTCCTCGAGGTGACGGTGCAGGCGATGGCGGGCGGCCTCGTCTCGCGCCACCTCGTGGAGCGGGTGCAGGTCGGTGACCCGCTGACCATCTCGAGCCCCGCGGGCGACTTCCATCACCACCCGGTGCGGGACAGAGACGACCTGGTCTTCCTCGCGGGCGGCAGCGGGATCACGCCGTTCATGGGCATGGCGGAGTACCTCCTCGACCGGCGGCCGCTGGTGCGGGTGACGCTGATCTGCGGGTGGCGGCGCTCGAGCGAGATCATCTTCGCGCGCCGCCTGGCCGCGCTCGCCGCCAGCTCGTCGCGGCTGCGCGTGGTCCACGTGCTCTCCGAGCCGGAGGCGGGGTGGAGCGGGGAGGTGGGCCTGCTCGACGAGGGGCTGCTGCGACGGGTGCTGGGCCCGCCGCGCGGGGAGCAGACCTACTTCGTCTGCGGGCCGCGCGCGATGAACGAGCTGGTGGTGAGCGCGCTTCGGGAGCTCGGGGTCCCGCGCGCGGCGATCCGGGTGGAGGCGCCGGCGCCGCCCGACGACATCGCGCAGGCCGAGGGCTGGCCAGCGGGCCTCTCGCCCGAGGCCCGCTTCAGCGTGCGCCTGCCCTACCGGGAGCGCGTCGTCGAGGCGCGGGCGGGCGAGCCGCTGATGAGCGCCCTCGAGCGCGCGGGGCTGGTCCTGCCTGCGCTCTGCCGCGCCGGCACCTGCGCCTCCTGCCGCACCCGGCTCGCCCTGGGGGAGGTCTTCACCGCGCCGGGGGTGGTGCGGCGGCCGAGCGACCTCGCCTCGGGGCACATCCACCCCTGCGTCAGCTACGCGCTCTCCGACCTCGTCCTGGGGAGCGGGTAGCGCCGGCGACGAGGGGCTGCGGCGCAGCGGAGCGTTCCGAGCTATCATCTGCCGCCATGGACGAGAAGCCGACCAGCCTGGTGGCGCTGCGCGACGGTCGCGAGCGCGTGATCGCCGTCCTCAGCGACGCGTTCGCCCAGGACCTCCTCGAGGTGGACGTCTTCGAGCACCGGCTCGACCTCGCCCACCGCGCCAGGACGCTGGGCGAGCTCGAGGCGCTGACCGCGGACCTGCCCGCCCCCGCCGAGCCCGCGGCCGGAGCGGCGCCCACCCAGGCGCTGGCGGTCCGCCCGCCGCAGCAGGTCGCGCTCACCCAGCAGGCGCCGGAGCGGAGGAAGATCATCAACGTCCTCAGCGGCACCGAGCGCCGGGGCTCGTGGGTGGTGCCGCGGCACCTGCGCGTCGTCTCCGTCCTCGGCGGCACCAAGCTCGACTTCCGCGAGGCGGTCTTCGCCGGCGGCGTCTCCGAGGTGAGCATCTTCAGCCTGCTCGGCGGCACCGAGATCCTGGTCCCGCCGGGGCTGGCGGTGGAGATGGAGGGCTCGGGCGTGCTGAGCGGCTTCGAGCACCTCAGCCGCTCCTCGGCCGCGCCCGACCCCGACGCGCCGCTCCTCCGCATCAGCGGCTTCGCCATCCTCGGCGGCGTCACCGTCGAGACGCGGCTGCCGGGCGAGAGCTCGCGCGAGAGCCGCCGCCGCCTGCGCGCCGAGCGGCGCGCGGAGCGACGCGCGCTGCGCCACGGCGGGCGCGAGCTGCGGGCGCTGCCGGAGGGCAGGAGCGGAGGCGCAGGGGAGCCGGAGGGAGGCGGGGACGGGCGCGGCTAGCTCGCCGCCACGTCGCACAAGAACAGCCTTCGCGGGCTTCGGCGGCTCAGCGGCCCTCGCAGGGGATCACGACCAGCGCGTGGCGGGTGACGCCGAGAGGGTAGCCCAGCCCCTCGCCGCCCGGGCCGCGGCCGACGGGCAGCGTGATCAGGTTGGGGAGCGGCGCGAAGACGAAGTCCGCGCGGGTGGCGAAGTAGCCCTTGCGCACCCGCAGCGCGGGCCTCGAGCTGAGGACGGTGGTGCCCTCGCGCTCGTGGTACTCGCCCTCCTCGAGCTGGTAGCAGTGGCGGCCGCCCACGTTGAGGACGTGGATGGCACCGTCGAGCCGGGCCGGGACCTCGACCACCTGCAGCTCCAGGCGCAAGAGCTCGGGCTGCGCCACGCGATCGAGGACAGCGCCGGCGGCGCTGATCGTCTCGAGCGGCGCCAGCCCGCGAGGGACCAGCAGTCGCTGCTGCGCGCCGGCCGGGACCCCGGCCAGCTCGCGGCCGGCGAGCCGCACCCTGACCGCGGCGTCGCTGCCGTTGTCCACCCAGAGCGTGAGGTGCCAGTGCTCCCAGAGGAGCCAGGTCCCCGCGGCGATGGCCGCGGGCGCGAGCGCCAGCCCCAGCCAGTCGAGGGCCCGCAGGCGAGGCCGCAGGAGCGCGAGCATCAGCCCCAGCCCGGCGAGCGCGGCGACGGTGGCGAGCGCGGCGTGGGTGAGCTGTCCGAGGAAGGGCGCCAGCGCGCGCAGCGCCAAGCCCGCGCCGGCGCCGGCGCCCAGCGCGAGGCCGAGGCCCACGAGGAGGACCAGGCCGAAGCTGACCTGACGCTCGCTCGTCGCGCTCATGCGGTCCTCCGGGCCGGCAAGGGTCTACGTCCGATCGGAGGCTACTCTTCCGCGCCGGGGCGGGTCCAGGGCTGCTTCGCGTGGGCTCCGGCGGAGCGAGGCTCGTGCTATCGTCGCCCGCGGCGCCCTTCGCGCCGGAGGCACCATGGACGACCTCACCCTCACCGTCACGCTCTTCGCCGAGCCCGGCCCGCAGAACACCGAGGCCACGCTGCGCCGCGCCCTCGAGCGCGCCCGCGAGCTCTCGCTCGAGCACGTCGTGGTGGCGACCGACAGCGGCAAGACGGCGCGCCGCGCCCTCGAGGTCTTCGCGCCGGGCTTCACGGTCATCGCCGTCAGCAACCCGCCGGGGATGGAGCTCCCGCTGGAGATGCTGCACGACTACCTGCCCCGCTTCCGCGAGCACCGCCGCGCCCTCGCCACGAGCGGCGTCCGCAGCGTCCCCGCCAGCCTCTCGCAGGAGGCCGTGACCTCCCTCGAGCAGCGCGGCGCGAAGGTCTGCCGCGTGGACTGGCAGGGCGTGGCCGACTACACGCAGAGCGACCTCGGCGCCCTCGATCGCGTGGGGATCGGCCTCCGCGTGGCGCTCACCTGCTGCGTGGCGGCGCAGCTGCGGCGGCAGCTCGCGCCGGGGCTCGACGTCCTCGCGCTGGCCGGGACCGGCTTCGGCGGGGGCGGCGCCGACACGGCGATCGTCGTGCGCACCGCGGCGGCGTGGCCCGACTGGCGGGTCCTCGAGCTGATCGCGCGCCCGCGGGTCAGCCCGCCGAGCGAGCGCTGAGCCACGTCACTCCGACTGACCGTCGCCTTCACCGTCGCTGTCGCCGCTGCCGTCGTCGCCGCCCTGCTGCGCGCCGCCCTGCTCGCCCTCCTCGCCCCCCTGCGGCTTCTCCTTGCCGATCGGGATGGTGTCGAGGCGCGCCGGCAACGACGGCGCCAGATCGCAGCGGTTCGGGTTGGCCTCGGCGAGCCCCTCGCCGCAGACGATCGCGTCGGTGTAGCGGCTCTGCCGGACCAGGTCGTGAAAGTGCGCGTAGACGTGGGGCGGGATCTCCTCGCGCTGCCGCTCGACCGCCTCCACGATCTGGGCGAGGTCGCGGCGCCGCCCCTCCTCCTCACGGCACTCCGCCGCGAGCGCCGCGGAGAGCTGGTCCGCCCGCGCGCTCTCTCCGGCCGCGAGGGCGGCCCGGGCCGCCTGCAGCTTGCCCTTCACGTCGGTCTTGATCGGCGCCTTCAGCGTCGTCCGCGCCAGGGCATCGCAGGGCGTGCGCACGCGCAGCTCCATGGTCTGCGCGTCGAAGCGGGTGTGCGCGCAGCCGGCCAGCACCGCGGCGAGCGCGACGAGGGTGAGCTGGGGCCACAGGGTCTTCGCACGCTCTCGCAGGCTCATAGGTGGGCTCCTTGCGCCGATCATCGCGCGCCGCGTGCACGCTGTCACGTTTGTCGGGCGCGGGTTCGGCTTGACGGCACACACAGGGCGAGACGAGCATCGTGGGGTGCCGCCCCGATGCTCGCTCGCCGTCCTCCCGCTCGCCCTGACGTTCACCGCCTGCGCCCGGCCAGCCAGCCCGCCTCCGGCGATGACCCCGCCCCCGCCCTCGCCCTCGAGCCAGGCCAGCGACGCGGGCGGCGCGTCGCTCTCCGTGCTCAAGCGCCGGACCTGCGGCCCGCTCGCCGAGGGCGAGGCGATGGACACCCTCTACAAGCTGTGGGTCGGGGCCAAGTCCTTCCACCTGGCCGACCACTACGATGACCGCGGCAGCCTCCTGCCGAAGCGCTTCCCCCCGCACGCGGGCCTGAAGGCGCCCGCGGCCCGGGTGCAGACGCCCTGGGTGCCGGCCGAGCCCTGCTGCTCGCGGCCGCGCGAGATGTGCGCCCCTGACGCGTCGCTCTGGCGCGCCTCGCCCTGGCCCGAGCTCCACTTCCAGCTCGCCGAGGAGCACGCGGTGCAGGTGCGCTACGCCAGCGAGGGCACGGGGGCTGGCGCGCGCTGCACCATCGAGGTCGCCTTCGGCTGCGGCAAGTACGCCTGCCACTACCGGGTGGAGGGCTCCATCGACGCGGCAGGGGAGGCCGGGTTCAGCAAGCCGATCCCGGTACCCTGAGGCACGGAGGAGCACCATGGCCAGGAAGACCGCCCCGAAGAAGACCGCCCCGAATCCCGCGGCCCCAGCCCCCACCCCGAAGGTGGCGAGCACGGCGCCCGCGGTCCCTGACCTCAGCGAGCTCCGCGACCCCGCGCTCGAGGCCGCGGTCGTCGCCGCGCCTGACGATCGCGCGACCTGGCTCGTCTACGCCGACTGGCTGCAGTCGAAGGGGCACCCGCTCGGCGAGCTGATCACGCTCTCCATCGCCGCCGAGGACGAGCCACCTCGCCAGCGCAAGCTGAAGGTGCGCGCGACCGCGCTCCTCACCCGCATCATCGAGGAGCGCCACGTGCCGCGCTACCCGCTCCTCGCGCAGCGGATGCTCGCCTTCAAGCTCGGGCCCGTCGAGCGCGGCAGCGACGGCATCGGCGACTCCGCGAGCGCGTCGATCCGCTGGCGGCGCGGCTTCATCGACTCGATCGGCACCTGGTGCTGGACGCAGCCGATGCGCGACCAGGGCCTCGCGCTCCTCCGCGACCCACACGCCCTGCTGCTGCGAAGCCTCTCGCTGCGCGACGAGGAGCTCGCCGACCTGCGCTGGGTGGCACACCTCGGCGCGCTCGAGACCCTCGAGCTGCGCTGGGCCAAGCTGCACAGGCTCACCGACCTCGCGCCGCTCGCCGGGCTGCCCCGCCTCTGCTGGCTCGACCTGCGCGGCGCGCCGGTGAGCGACCTCGCGCCCCTGCGGGCGCTCCCGCTCCGCAAGCTGCTCCTGCAGGGCAGCGCGGTCACCGACCTCCAGCCGCTCGCCGGGCACCCGCTCCTCGAGCAGCTCGACCTCTCCGGGACGCCGGTCACTGACGTCTCGCCGCTCCTCGCCTGCCCTCGTCTCTGCAACGTCTCGCTCTGGGACGCGCGGGTGCCGGCGGCGCAGGCCGAGGAGCTGAAGCGCGCGATGAAGGCGAGCGGCGCCAGCCCGAGCCCGGGCTCGGACTACGAGCCGTACCTCTCTCACGCGGACCTCAACTGGTACGACTGAGGCCGCCGCGGTACCACTGAGGCCGACGCGCGGGGCCGCGGGCCCGCCGGCCGGGGCGCCTCAGGGCTCCCGCACGTAGACCCAGGCGAGCGGCGCACGCCCCGCGCGGACCACGTAGGCCACCCGGTGCCCCGGCGCGCGGAGCGGACCGCTGAACATGCGATTGTAGATGATGTAGTCCGCCTTCGCGTCCTCGGTCCAGACGAGGTCAGGCCGCAGATCGATCAGGTGCCGCGGGTTGGCGACGATCTTCACCTTCGCGCCGCGCGGCGCCACGCGCCCCACGTAGTCCTGCGCCTCGCGCAGCCCCTCGCCCCACCAGGCGACCTCGAACCAGCGCTTGCGCTCGACGGTCTCGGTGCCGCCCACCGCCTCGTTGTAGTAGTCGAGGTAGTAGGGGTGCACGGCGAGGCCGCTGCCGAGGACGTAGAGGACGCAGGCGGTCCCCAGCAGGCCGCTCGCCGGCCCCGCCGCCCGCGGCCGCCGCAGGAGCCGGGCGACGCCGACCGCGATCCAGTCGAGCCCGGCCGCCGCCACCAGGCAGCCGCCGGCGAGCGCCGGGTAGAGGTAGCGGACGCCGTCCCGCGCGAGCGGCGAGAGCATCACCACGAAGGGCCCGAGGAGCCAGAGCAGCGCGGCTAGGTGGCCGAGGTCGCGGCGCCAGGCGATCCGCCCCACCCCGACGAGCGTGGCGGCGAGCGCGCCGACCGGCATCGTCACCGCGAAGTAGAGCGGGAAGTAGTAGAGCGCCGGGTCCTGCTCCTTGCCGAGGAAGAGCTCCTGGAACGGGTCGGGCCGCCAGTGCACCAGCATCTCGCCGAGGTGCTGGAGCGGGTTGCTCCAGAGGTAGGGCCAGATGCCGAAGAAGACGAGGAGGATGATGACGGGCACGAGCCCGAGGGTGAGGCTGACCGGGAGACGCCTCTCCTTGACGATCACCTCCCAGTGGGCGGACAGGTAGAGGAGCAGCATCGCGAAGACGAGCGAGGCGTTGGTCAGCCGGGTGGCGAGCGCGAACCCCGCGAAGAGGGCCGCGCCGAGGAACAGCCCCGTGTTGCCCCCGCGGCGGAGGGCCCGGAAGAAGAGCCAGAGCCCGAGGGTGAAGAAGAGCCCCGACGGCGTCTCGAGGCCGATAATCTTGTGGTGCGCCACCACGTGGGGCATGACCACGCAGAGGGCAGCGCCGAGGAGGCCGGCACGCCGGCCGATCAGATCCCGGCCGGCGAGGAAGACGAAAGCACAGGTGAGGGCGCCGAGGATGGCGGCCAGCGTCCTGGCTGGACCGAAATCGTCGGCGACGAGGGTGGCCGGGCCGTAGATCCACTTGGCCATGGCCGGGTGCTCGAGGTTCCAGGCGAAAGCGCTGCTCCGCAGGTTACCGCCGAGGAGATTCTGGACGTAGTTGCGGCCTGAGGACCAGTAGACATCCTCGTCCCAGGT
>JAKLHH010000200.1 GCA_022710245.1 Myxococcota bacterium | reverse complement strand
GGCGGGGGCACCGGCGGCGGGGGAGGAACGGCGGCGAGCAGCGACGGCACCGTGACGTGCTGGGCATTCATCCAGGGCTCGATTGGCTGCACCGGCTGCGGCTCGGCCAAGGGCGTCTCCGAGTACTGCTGGGACAAGATGAAGGCCGGGTCGAAGTGAGGCGAGTGGGGCGACATGGTCGCTGAGCAGTTGTGGGGCGACATGGTCGCTGAGCGTTGACAGGGGGGGGGCCGGGGGGGGCCCGGGCGGGTTGCCAGCCGGACGCCAGCTGGTGTCTAATCGAGGCGGTCGTTGCCTGCGAGGGCGCTGGAAGGGTAGTTCGTTGGCAAGATATCTCCTCACCGCCGAGTGCCACGTCGTCAGCTACCCCGAGCACGACGAGCCGGCCGCCATCGCCTACTTTCCGCTCAAGTCCCTCGCGCTCCGCGTGAACCAGGCAGGCGTCGAGCTCCTCGAGCGGCTGCAGGCCGGACCGATCGTCGCCGACGCGGGCGAGGACCTCGCCTTCCTCGAGCACCTCGCCGGCCTCGGCCTCGTCAACGGCCCGCCCGACGTGCTCCCGGGCGGCGAGCCGCCGCCCGAGCCCTGTCCCACGCGCACGATGCTGCTCGTCTCGGATCGCTGCAGCCTCTCCTGCGTCTACTGCTACCGCAGCGCCTCGGATCGGGGCGACCTGATGTCGCGCGAGGTCGCGCTCGCGGCGGTGGACCTGCTGGTCGAGAACGCGGTCGCCGGCGGGCAGGGGGGCATCGACGTCAGCTTCCACGGCGGCGGCGAGCCGACCCTCAACTGGGAGGTCCTGACCGCGGCGATGGACCACGCCCAGACCCGCTGCGTCGAGCACGGGCTCGGGCTCAGCTCCTCGATCTGCACGAACGGCGTGCTCGGCGAGGAGCGGACCCGCTGGCTGGCGGAGCACGTCGCGAACATCGTGGTCTCCGTCGACGGCCCCCCCGAGCTGCAGGACGCCCAGCGGCCGCTTGTCGGCGGCGGGCCGTCGTTCCCGGCGGTCGCTCGCACCCTCGACCAGCTGCGGGCGCTGGGGAAGCCCTACGCGCTGCGCACCACGGCGACGGCGCTCTCCGAGGGGCGACTGCCGGAGATCTTCCGCTTCCTGGTCGAGCGCTTTCACCCGCGCACCATCTGCCTCGAGCCGCTCTTCGTCTGCGGCCGCTGCCACACCTCGCGCTGCAGCCCGCCGGTGGCCGAGCGGTTCACCGACGACCTGCTGCGGGCGATGCAGCTCGCGCGCCGCGCTGGCGTCTCGCTGCAGTACTCGGGCGGGCGGCTCTTCTACATGGACCGGATCTTCTGCGGGGCCTCGGGGAGGAACTTCTTCGTCACGCCGCGCGGGGAGGTGACCTCCTGCCTGGAGGTCTCCTGCGGCGAGGACCCGCGGGCGAGCGTCTTCTTCTACGGACGCCACGACGCGACGAGCGGCGGCTTCGTCTTCGACCTCGAGCGCTACCGCGCGCTCGGCCGCGCGCAGGTGCAGGAGTACGCGACCTGCAAGCAGTGCTTCGCGCGCTGGCACTGCGCCGGCGACTGCCCGGCCAAGGTCCCGGACGTCACCCGGCTCGGCGAGGTGACCAACGCCTACCGCTGTCAGGTGAACCGGGCGGTGACGCGCCACCAGATCTTCGTCGAGCTGAGCCGCCGGGAGGCGCCGGCGCGCGGAGCCGAGGGACGGGAACCAGAGACCCCCAGCGTGGAGGGAGCAGATGGCTGACGAGAGGAAGAAGGAGGCGCCGCAGATCCTCGGGGCCGCCGACCTGGTGCACCTGAACCAGGATCAGCGCCTCGGGCTGCTCGGGCACGACGCCTGGCGCGAGCGGCGGGAGTTCCTGCAGCAGCTCCTCGGCGCGGCCGCGATCATCTCGCTGCCGCTCCTCGAGGTCGCCTGCAAGAGCGGAGAGCAGGCGCCCGCCGACGCCGGGTGCCCGAGCCACTCGCCAGGCGACGGCCCCTGCGCGAGCCAGGCGCAGGATGGGCCTGTCGGCGACGCGGCGCAACCGAAGCCCGACCGGTCACTGGCGGACAGCAAGCCCGGGCCGGACCGCGCCTCACCCGATCTCAAGCCCAAGCCGGACACGACAAGGCCCGACGTGACCAAGCCCGACGTGGCCAAGCCGAAGCCGGACATGTCGCTGCTGCCGCCGCAGATCGCCTCGACGGTCCCCTCCAACTACGGCGTCTTCACCATCGGACAGACCAAGGTCACCATCAACTTCACCAGGCCGATGGACCAGGCCAGCGTGCAGGCGGCGATCAGCGTCAGCATCGGCGGCACCGGGACCTTCTGCAAGGTGCCGGTGATCAGCGGCCTGCAGTGGGTGGCGCCGAGCTCGGTGATTGTCAGCGCGAGCTGGGGCAGCTCCATCTCGTGCTCGTTCACCAAGGTCACCATCGCCGGGAGCGCCAAGGACACCACCGGCAAGTTCCTGGACGGCAACAAGGACGGCGTCAGCAACGGCACCGACGGCTACAGCTTCCAGTTCACGCAGAAGCTCCCCACCTGCACCACCAACTGCTCCTGCCAGTCGGACTGCGGCTCCAACTTCTGTCCCTGCGAGACCTACTCGCAGTGCCCCTTCGACAACCCCTGCGCGACCTACGGCTGTGTCTGCGAGGTGCAGTGCAGCTGCCAGCTCTACAACGTCTGAGCGCGTCGGTGCCCTGAAGCAGCGCCCGCGTCGACCCGGGGCCGCCAGCCCCGATCGGGCCGCGATGCCCTCTCGCGCAGGTAAGCGATCCCCCCTCGCCGCCCGAACTCTGCTACCATCAGGCCCGAGTCATGGACAGCCCCCGAGGTCCGCAGGATCCGCAGCGCAAGACCCCGCCGCCTCCCCCGGCGCGGCGCGAGCGGGGCGATCCGACCGACCTGGGCGGTGCGCCCCCGCCGTTCAGGGACGAGAAGACCGCGCTCCACACGGCGGACCGGATGGAGACGGCCGGCGTCGTCGAGTCGACGGAGGCTGTCCACGAGCCCACGCTCGAGCCCTCGGTCGTCGTGGAGGAGCCGGGGTCCGCCAGCTGGGACGAGGTCAGCTTCTACTACCGGGAGGCGCTCGCCGTCGCAGCGCAGCAGCCCGAGCGCACGGGGCTGATGTGGTGCGAGGCGGCCCGGGCCGCGCAGGCCGCCGGCTCGCCCCGCAAGACGGTGCTCCAGTACCTGCAGTCGGCGCTGGCCCAGGCGCCCCAGAGCCCGGCGCTGATCTCGCTGGTGCGGCGCGAGATGGTCCGCCTCGGACAGCACGACGCGGCGCTCGAGCTCACCGCCAGGCTGGTGCAGGTGGGCGGCGACGTCGCCGAGCGCGCGGGCTGTCTGCTCGAGGCGGCGACGCTCCAGCGGCACGTCAAGGGCAACAGCCAGGCGGCGCTCCGGCTGCTCGAGCAGGAGCTCGCGCTGCAGCCCGCCAACATCACGGCGCTCACGCTCTCCGCGCTCTACCACCTCGAGCTCGGCGAGTACGCGGCCGCGGCCGCGCGGTTCGAGGAGCTCGCGGACGTGCTCGGCGCGCCCATCGACCGCTCGGCCTGTCTCCACGCGGCGGCGACGCTCCACGAGCTCCGGCTCGATCAGCTCGAGCGGGCCGATCAGGACTACCGGCGCGCCCTCGAGCTCGACCCCGGGAACCTGCCCGCCTGGCTCGCGGCCTCCTCGCTGCACCTGCAGACGGGCGACTGGCACGACCTCTGCTACGAGCTCGAGCAGCTCGCCGCGAGGCTCGAGGGGAAGGACCTCCAGCTGGGCGCGCTGCTCGGCGCCGGCGCGCTGCACCTCCACCGCACCGAGGACCTGGCGTCGGCCGCCGCCGTGCTCACCCGGGCCGCGCAGGTCGCGCCCGCCGAGACCGCGCCGCTGAGCCGCCTCGCCCACATCTTCGAGTCGACCGGCGAGCTCGAGCAGCTGGTCGCCGTGCTGCGCCGGCTGCTGCAGCTGACCGTCGATCCGCCAGGGCGCGCGGAGCTCCTCCTGCGCATCGGTCACCTGCTGGAGCTCCGCCTCGGCCTCGCCGACGAGGCGACCGTGGCCTACCGGCAGGCGCTCGAGGCGAGGCCTGGCCACCGCCCGGCGCTCCAGGCGCTCGGCGCGATGCTGCGCTCGCAGAACGACCACGACGGCCTGCTGGAGATCCTGCTCCCGGAGACCGAGGGCTCGGACGACCCGGCCCGCCGGGCGATGCGCTGCACGGAGGTCGGAGAGATCCTCACCGACGAGCTCCGGCGTCCCCTCGACGCCATCGTCTACTACCAGCGCGCCATCGAGCTCGACCCGCAGCTGCGCCTCGCCGCCTGGCGCCTCGCCGCGCTGCTCAGGGAGCACGGCCGCTTCGCCGAGCTCGCCAAGCTCCTCACCTGGCAGCTGGAGACCACGACCGACGAGGGCTCGCGCTACCACCTGCTGCGCGAGCTGGCCGGGGTGCAGGCGGGCCCGCTCGACGAGAGCCTCCACGCCATCGACAGCCTGAAGCGGGCGCTGGCGATCGGCCAGAACCGCACCGCGGCGATGGAGCTGATCGAGCTCTACCAGCGGACCGACAGCCACCGGGAGCTCGTCGAGCTCCTGCTCTGGGAGGCCGAGCGGACGCGCGACCTCCCCGAGGCGACCTGGCGGCGGATCCAGGCGGCCATGGTGCTGGAGCGCCGCCTCGAGGAGCACGACCGCGCGCTCGCCGTCCTCTGGCAGGTGCTGGAGCAGGTCCCGACCAGCGTGGGGGCGATCCGCGTGGCGGGGCGGATCTACTACGCGCGCGGCCGCTGGCAGGACCTCACCAACCTCTACCTCCACGAGCTCAACCACGAGCGCCAGCTGGCGGAGTCGCCCGAGGCCTGGTGCCGGATCGGCCGCATCTACGAGGAGAACCTCGGCCTGCACGACAAGGCCATCGAGGCCTACCGGAAGGCGCTCTCCCAGGACAGCGGCTCGACGGTCGCGCTCTACGCGCTGGAGCGGCTGGTCGGGCTCGAGCATCGCCACCGGGACCTGGTGACGGTGCTCGAGTGGTTCGCCAAGCTGCGCCGCGAGCCGCACGCCTGCTGCGACCTCCTCTGCCGCGCCGGCGAGCTCGCCGACGCACGGCTGGGCGAGATGCCGCGCGCCGCCCAGCTCTACGCGGAGGCCGTCCAGCGGCACCCGGACAGCACGGCGGCGCTCCACGCGCTCGCGGACATCCAGCAGCGGCTGGGGCAGTTCGGCCAGGCCTGCGCGACGCTGCAGCAGCTCATCGCGAGGATGCGCGACCGGGAGAGCCAGGCCCTGCTCCTCGTGCAGCAGGCGAGGCTGAGGGAGTTCCGCCTCGACGAGACGGACCCGAGGCCCTACGACCTCGCTGGCCAGCTGCCGCTCTTCGCGCCGCGGGTCCGGCTGGACCAGATCCGGACGCGGCTCGGCGCCGGCGACAAGCCGGTGATCGCGATCCTGCTCGCCGCGGGCAGCGCGACCGTGGACGACCTGCTGGGGGCCGGGCTCCTCGCCGAGGCCGCGCTGCGCTCGGAGTGGAGGAGCGAGGTCGAGAGCCAGCGCGAGGCGGCGACGCGCGCCCTCTCGCGCAACGCCGAGGAGCTGGCCACGACCTGGTGCCTGGAGCGGGCGCTGGCGCAGAGGGGCGACCTCGGCGGGCTCGCCACGCTGCTCGAGGGCGAGGCCGCCAGGCACAGCGACTCCGTGGTCCGGGTGAGCCTGCTCGGCCTCGCCGCGCAGGCCTGCCTCGGCGCGGAGCGCCTCGAGGAGGCCGGCCGCCTCTCGCGCCAGTGCCTCTCCATCAACAAGCAGCACGTCTCCTCGATCCAGCGCCTGATCCAGCTCGCGGCCGGGGCGAGGAACTACACCCAGCTCGCCTCGCTCTACGACCAGCTCGCGGCCACCTGCGCCGACCGCGGCAATCGCCTCCAGGCCTCGCTGCTCGCCGCCGACTGCTGGTCCGAGCGGGTCGGCGATCCCGCGAACGCCCTCGGCAGCCTGAAGCGCACCCTGGCCGAGGACCCGCAGCAGCCCGACGCCTTCAACAGGGCCTGGCGGCTGCTCACCTCGCTCGGCGACTTCGGGCAGCTCTCGCAGCTCTACGTCCGGCGGATCGCGGCGTGCAACGACGTGGCCGAGCGGGCCGAGCTGCTCCGCCAGCACATCACCCTGCTGCGCCAGAAGCTCGACGACACGCCGAGCGCCATCGCGGCGCTCGGCGAGCTCCTCGAGCTCTGCCCCGAGGACGTGGAGGCCCTGCAGGCGCTGGCCGACCTCTCGCAGGCAGCCCAGCGCTGGTCCGACGCGGCCGACGCGCTCGCGCACCTGGCCCACTGCTGCCCCGACCGGGCGCAGAGCCAGCGCGCGCGCCTCGATCAGGCGCGCATCGCGCTCAAGAGGCTGCAGGAGCCGCAGAAGGCCCGCGCGCTCCTCGAGCGCCTGCTCGAGGAGGACGGGGCGATCCTCGAGGCGAAGCGGCTGCTCGTCGAGGTGCACGTCGAGGGCGGGCGATGGGAGGAGGCGCAGCGGCTGCTCGACGAGATCACCTCGGAGGGGCCGGCCGAGCTCCAGGTCTGGGCGAGGATCCAGCAGGCCGAGGTGGCGCGGGTCGGTCTGCGCAACGAGGCCACGCAGGAGCAGCACGAGCGCGAGGCGGTGGTCCTCGCCGCCGAGCACCCCGGCTTGCTCGAGAAGATCGTCGTGCACTTCCGCGAGCACCGCCGGCAGCGTCGGCTGGTCGAGGTGGCGTCGAGGGTGGACAAGGCCACCAGCCCCGCCGGGGCGGCGAGGCTCCGGCTGGTCACCGCGCGGCTGCTCCTCGAGGACCTGAACGAGCCCGAGCGCGCGGTCGAGTACCTGCGCGCCAGCCTGCAGCTCGACCCGCGCAACGTCGAGGCCAACTTGCTGATGGGCGAGGCGCTCGAGCACCGGGGCGACATCGAGAACGCGGTGAAGAGCTACCGCAAGGTGCTCGTCGACGCCCCCCGCCGCGTCGAGGCCTACCGCGGGCTGAACCGGCTGATGGGGCTCCTCGGCAAGCCCGCCCTGGCCACCACCGCCGCCGCGCTGCTAGATCTGCTGGGGGCCGCGACGCCGGCCGAGAAGGGGCAGGTCCGGACCCTCGACCAGCTCGACTTCCCGCCCGGCACCCTCTCCGTGGCCGCGCTGCCGCTGCGGCCCGCGCTCGCGCCGGTGAGAGAGGTGCTCGAGCTCGTGGCGCCGCACCTCGGGCTGGTCTACCCCTTCGAGCTCACCCAGCCCCTCGACGACGATGCCCCGATCGCGCTGGCCGCCAGGCAGATCGCCGTGGCCCTCGGCCTCGAGGGCCTGAAGGTGTCGACCGAGGGAGAGCGGCCGTCGCAGGCCTGCGCGGGCACGCCGCCGCTGCTCCGGCTCTCGCCGCAGCTCGGGCGTCAGCCCCGGGGCCCGGCCTTCCGCTTCTGGGTCGGCCAGGCGCTGGCCGGCGCCAGCTCGGCGGGCGCGCTGCTCCAGGCGCTCACCAACCAGGAGCTCGACGAGCTGCTCGAGGCCCTCTTCTCCCAGCGGCCGGGGCCCGCGACCCAGCAGCTGCGCAAGCGAGTCTTCCGGGTGCTGCCGAGGAAGGTCCGCCGCCAGCTCGAGCAGCAGCCGCTCCAGCCCGTGGACGCGCGGCTCTGGGACGTGTACCGCGCCGAGGAGCTGCGGCGCGCGGACGCGGTCGGGCTGCTGATGTGCGGCAACCCGAGGGTGGCGTGCACCCAGCTCGCGGCCAGCGACGGTCGGGCCGACAGCCCCACCGAGTCGCGGCGGGCGCGCGAGCTGATCGGCTTCGCGCTCTCCGACCAGTACGCCGCGCTGCACGTCGCGCTCTGGAGCACCCGGCGGCTCGACCGGCCCGTCTGACACCTGGCGGCTGAGCGGGGGAAGCGCGCCGGGCCTGCCTGGTTGCCTGGCGGGGCCAGGACGCGGCTCCGAAAATTGGAGCGGCGCCCCGCACGTCGGGCGGTGGCGGGTAGCTGCCGCGACCAACAAAAAAGATCAAAAACCTGTGCACAGGATCGGGAGCGGCCGCTCTTGCTCTGTGAGCCGCGAGGACAGGGCAGCCTGCTCGCGGGTGCGCCAACCCCTCACAGACAGGTGAGCTGATGAGACTGCTGCATGCCCATGCCCTGCTCGCGCTGGTGCTCGCGGCCGCGGCCTGCGAGTCCGGAGCCCTCCGCCGTGACGGCGCGACCCCCGAGGAGCTGTGGCAGGAGTACGCGGAGTCGGGCAACAAGACCGACTCCCGCTTCTGCCTGCTCGTCCAGGTCGTCTGCCAGGCGCAGGAGCACGCCTCGAACCCGATCTGCAAGAAGCTCCTCGACAGCTGCTCCCTCGGGCTCCCCGAGGCCGACGCGGGCGGTGTGAAGCCGCCGGCCGCCGACGCCGGGGTCAAGCCGCCGTCGCCCGACAGCACGGTGAAGCCGCCGTCGCCCGACAGCGCGGTCAAGAAGCCCGACAGCGCGGTCAAGAAGCCCGACAGCGCGGTCAAGCCGCCGTCGCCCGACTCCGGGACGGTCACGCCGCCGCCCACCGGGACCATCCCGCAGCCGATCTGCGCCTGGAACCAGGCCTACGAGGAGTACGGCCACGCGGACACCGTGCCCGCGATCCTCGCTGGCGCCAAGGGCTGCTACGTCCTCATCGACCCCTTCGACTCGACGGCGGCGCGGAGCGCCATCCCGCAGATGAAGGCGGCGGGCAACATCGTCGGCTGCTACATCAGCACCGGCTCGTGCGAGGACTGGCGCGATGACTACGCGGCGATGAAGTCCTTCTGCGGGCCGGCCTACCCGGGCTGGGCGGGCGAGTACTTCGTCACCAACACCACCGGGATCCTGCCGCTGATGAAGGCGCGCATCGACAAGATGGCGACCTGGGGCTGCAACTTCGTCGAGTTCGACAACATGGACTGGGCGCTCGACTCGGGCAACATCGCCGGCGTCGCCGTCGCCGACGCGCGCGCCTACAACAAGGCGATCTGCGCGTACACGCACTCGAAGGGGATGAAGTGCATGGCCAAGAGCACGACGGACGGCTCGGCCGACTTCGACGGCTTGACCGTCGAGTCCTACGTCAACGACAAGAACTGGTGGACCGCCAGCGAGATGAAGGCCATCCTCGCCGCCCCGAACAAGATCGGCCTCATCGTGCACTACAAGGACGCGAGCTGCGACTCGGTCCGGTCCAGCTACCAGAGCACCTACGGCAGCAAGATCTCCTTCGTCTGCTCGGACAGCGCGGGCTACAAGCACTACTGAGAGCGCGCCGCCCGGTCCCCCCATCCGTGGCGTCGGAGCGGTTGGCTGCCCGGCGCGGGCCACGGAAGCGTCCGCCTATCCCTCCGCATCGAGCCCGAGGATCTCGCGCGCCCGCGCGCCCTCCCAGCCCTCGCCGTGCTCAGCCGCGTCCCGCAGCGCTGCCTCCACCATCGCGCGGTCGCCGCCGCTCATGGCGATGTTCACCCCCGCGCGCCGCCGTACGTCGGCCCGCTCCGAAGCCACGAGCGCGCGCAGCGCCGCCTCCCCCTCCGCGCCGACGTTCACGAGCGCCCCGGTCGCCTAGTCGAAGAGCCGCCTTCTTGGTCTCGTTTGCGAGCCAGTCGGTCTTCGCGGCCTCGTGATCGGCGGTCGCGGCGGCGAGCTGCTCGCCCAGGAGAT
>JAKLHH010000020.1 GCA_022710245.1 Myxococcota bacterium | reverse complement strand
TGTGGTTGCGCACCATCGCGTGGTAGCCGCCGTAGTCCTCGTTGTGGAAGAACACCTCGTCCTCGGTGATCTGGCCGTCGCCGTTCTCGTCAATGCCGTGGAACTTCTCGGTGATGAAGGTCGTGAGGTAGAGCCCGAACGCGGTGATGCGCCGCGCGATGGCGTCGTCGCGCTTCGCCTGATCCGCGAAGTCCTCGGCGGTGATCTTCACCGGCAAGCT
The DNA here is from genome assembly GCA_022710245.1 of Myxococcota bacterium. The sequence continues at coordinate 18,448 of JAKLHH010000020.1, read as the reverse complement.
CCCCGTGAGCTCGTACTCGACGGCGACGCTGGAGTAATAGTTGTCGGCCTTGCCGCGGGGGACCAGGCGCAGCTCCTGCTCCTCGCCCTCGGGGGCGGCGCAGGCAGCGAGGAGGATGGCGGAGAGGGCAACCAGGGTGCGGTGGGTGCTGAGCTTCATGCCGGCCGGGGTTGCAGCCGGCGTGCCGGGCCGGACCGGCGAGATCATGGAGGTTCACGGCAGGCAGCGGGCGGGCGTGGCGGCTCGCGGCGTAGCCGCTCGTGGGCTGCAGCCCCCTCACGCTATACTGGCGCATGCGCACGAGACTGGTGTTGAGAGGGCTCCCGCTCCTCGGGCTCCTCCTGTCCAGCTGCAGCGAGACCTCACCCGCCGCTGACGGCGCCGCGCCCGGTCAGGAGCGCGGCGCCGGCCCGCGCGACCTCGGGCCGCCTCCGCCGGACATCCCCACCGAGCCGGTGCAGCCGGGCGACGGCGAGCTCACCTACAAGCTCACCGAGAGCACGGCCGCGCTCCCGCTCTGGACCACGCCGGTGGCGGTCAAGGTCCGCACCAGCGACGTGGCGCCCTCGGCGACGAGCTCCGGGCTCCACCTCTTCGCCGCGCGACGCGAGTTCGAGCCGGCCCAGCTCGTGGTGGGGCCCGCCGCCGGTGGGGTGACCGCCACCATCGCGCCCTTCCCCAAGCTGGGCGCCGGCCAGCGTGTGCAGCTCGCCGTCGCCGGCTACGAGCAGGGCTGGGAGGAGCACCTGACGCCGCTCGCCTCCGGCGGCAGCGTGACGCTCTCCGCCTCGAGCGGGGTGCCGCTCTGGATCACCGTCTTCGTCCCCGAGGGTGCACCCGCCGGCGCGCACCAGACCACGCTGACGTTGAAGCCCGCCTCGGGAGCTGCCATCACGGTGCCGATCACGCTGACGGTCTTCGACTTCGCGCTGCCGAAGGAGATCCACTTCGACAGCCAGCTCAACCTCAGCGTCGCGGACCTCAAGGGGAGCGGCACGGCCCTGCAGGCGAAGACGCTCCTCTTCGAGCGCCGCCTGACGCCCACCTCTGTCCCCTGGCCGAGCGGCTTCTCCTACAAGATCACCTGGGACAACCCGCAGGCCGCCGCGCCCTGCTCCAGCTTCTGGGACGAGCCCACCGAGGGGGCCGACTACAGCATCAAGGCGCTGGCGAAGAAGTACATCCTCGGCGAGGGCTGGAACGGCGTCGGCTTCCCCAGCGCCGAGGCCTTCCAGTTCGTCGACAACGCCACCCCGCGGCCGGCGACCTTCTGCGGCGAGAGCCGCGGCAGCGACCACTACGGCACCGCCGCCTACAACGCCAGGTGGTCGCAGTGGCTGACCGCGCTCGCGGGCTACCTGGAGGCGAACGGCTACCTGGCGAAGTCCTATTACTACGTGCAGAACGAGCCGCAGGGCCCGGAGGACTACAAGCTCGCCGCGCACCTCTGCCGCCTCTCCAAGAAGGCAGCCCCCAAGCTCCGCCTCGCCATCAGCGAGGAGCCGAAGCCCGAGATCGCCGAGGAGGCGGGCGGCGCCTGCGGCTACGACCTCTGGATCGCCCACGTCGGCGCGTACCAGCAGACCTACGCGCAGCAGCGGCAGCAGAGCACCGGCGAGGCGGTCTGGTTCTACAGCCTCGACCAGGACCCCGACCCCTACTTCAACCCGACGCGCGTCGACCGAGCCGGGCTGCACCAGCGGATCATCCCCTGGGTGTCGTGGCACTACCGCGCCAGCGGCTGGGCCTACTACGACGGCGGGCGCTTCTTCGACGGCGCGCAGCCGGGCTACCGCGCCGAGCTCCTGCGCGAGGGCTTCGAGGACTACGAGTACCTCTACCTGGCGAACGGCGGCAAGCACCCGCGCGTCGGCGTCAAGGAGGTGGTCGACGCGACCGTGGACTCCGCGGCCTCGAGCCTGACCAGCTGGAGCAAGAACGCCGAGGCGATGGCGGCGCTCCGGCGCGAGCTGGGCCGCTACATCGAGGGGAGCCGCAAGACGCTGCCGGTGCTGGCCGCGACGAGCAGCGTGCGCCCGCGCGGCGAGTACTACCTGAACTTCCAGGACCCGGCCGGCAAGCCCACCGCGAGCCCGCTCGTCGTCGGCGGCAAGACCTACCTCAAGGTCGGCTGGCAGGCCTACGACGCGAAGACGCAGCTCGGCTGGTCGGGCGAGAACATCGGCAAGCCCGCCATCACGCTCACCGGCTACGACGACGTGGCCGGCTACAGCGAGGCGCAGAAGAGCTACCTCTACGACGACTATGGCCGCCGCAACCTCTTCGAGCTCGGCCTCGAGAGCGGGCGCTACGCGGTCACCGTCGGGGTCGGGCGCCCGGCCAAGGGCTACCCGAACGACCCGCACAACGTCACCGTCGAGGGCGTGGTGGCGGTGAACGACGAGCCGACGACGAGCGCGCAGCCCACGCTCGAGCGCACCGTCACCGTCGACCTCAAGGACGGCAGCCTCTCCGTCGAGGTCGGCGGCAAGTCGCAGAAGACGGGCGACTTCGCCTACACCTTCCTCGCTTACCTGAAGATCGTGCCGGTGGACTGAGCTGGGGCGAGCTAGGGCTGGGTGCCGCAGATGACGTAGGACGTGGGGGTGGGGGCCCCGGCGCAGCCGCAGGACCAGCCGTTCCCGGAGGGCTGCGACTCGGTGACGGGGTAGCCGTTGCAGTGGCACCCCCCGGCGAGGAGCCGTCCGGCCGGACAGCTGGTCCCGGTGCTCAGGTTCGACCAGTGGTTCGTCGACAGGCTCCCCTGCAGGCAGATCGCCTGCGTGGTGCCCGGGTTCGGCCCCTGGCAGATGCACTTCCAGGTCTCGCTTGCGTCGGGGTAGGACGCCGTGATCTTCGTCGTGCCGGTGCCGCAGCTGCAGGAACCGCCGAGGAGGTGGTCACCCGCGGTGCACGTCGCGCTGGAGCTGCCGGGAGCATGGACGCGGTAGAGGTTGCCGAAGGTCAGCTGGTCGACGCAGGCCGCCCAGACCGTCGGGGAGCCGCTGTTGCAGGCCGCGTGGTAGCTGTACGGCGCCTGGGTGTCGCTGGTGTTGGTGAAGGCATAGAGGGCGTCCAGCCCCGGGCCGCAGCTCCCGCCGCCGCCGACGGTGTAGGCGGGCGCGCAGGTCACCGAGGCGGTGCCGCTCGTGGGACCGCCGGGGATCCAGGTCACCAGCTGGATGGTCAGGTCGGGCTTGAGCAGGTCGGGCTTGAGCAGGTCGGGCTTGGGCAGGTCGGGCTTGACGGGCTGATCGGGCTTCGGCGCGTCGGCCTTCTTCTGATCGAGCTTCGGCCCATCGGGCTTCGGCGCGTCGGGCCTGGCCGCGTCCTGCTTCGCGCCATCGAGCTTCAGGTCGAGCGCCCGGTCCGCGGTGCGATCGCCGCGAGCCTCGCCGGCAGCGTCGGGCGCGGGAGCATCGGCGATCCGCTCCGCGCGTGGTCCGTCGCCCACGCCGGGGCGCTCGCGCGTCATGTCGAAGGTGCAGCTCGCGAGCGTGAGGAGGAGGAGAGTCGAGCAGCGGGTCGCGTTCATCATGGTCCTCCCTCGGGCCCTAGACGTCGAAGGTGCAGCTCGCGAGCGCGGCGATCAGCAGGGCGAGCTCGAGGGCGCGCACTCGCTCACGCCTCGGCGGGGAGCTGGCGGCGGTGGCGGTTGTAGTGGAGCGAGCAGAGCCCCTTCGCCTTGCGAGGTCGATCGCAGCCGGCGACGGAGCAGCGCTTCGGATCGGGCAGCGCCGAGGCCGCGATCAGCCCCCAGAGGTAGAGCTCGAGGTCGACCTGCAGCAGCGGCGGCAGCTCGAGGAGCCTGACGCCGGCCGAGCCGGCCGCGCCGGAGCGGTGCACGAGCACGCCGCAGAGCGTGAAGTTGCCCTCGGGGAGCGGCAGCTCCACCGCGACCGGCGTCCCCACCGGGGCGTCCACGCCCTTGACCGTCAGGCCGTGGGTGGAGAACTCGGTGATGGTGCAGCGGCGCCGCTGGTACCCCCAGGCGAGCCAGGCGTCGATGTTGAGGGGCACCCGCAGGTGGAGCCGGCTGTGGGGGCGGGCTGGGGACATGAACCCTCCGATCGATCCGTACACCAGAATGGGTAGCCCGGACAAGTTCACCACCCTCCCGGCCCCTCCCGGCGCAGGCGCTGATGTTGCCAGAAACAATCGCCAGCCCCCCGCGGGTGTTGTCGGGCGCAACACTCCTGGCTCCCCGGCACACCCCTGGACGCCGAGCGAGGACGCTCGCCCGTGTGATCCCGCGCGCCTCCGCGACATGGGGCGGCTGGGCACGCGGCTTGCTCCCCAGCGACGCGGCCGCTCCCCCTTTCACAAGGCGCGACTGGATTGTCCAAACCTCGGCTCGCTCCGCTCCTCGTGCTCCTCGGCCTCCTCTCGACCTCGCGTGCGCGCGCGGAGGATGGGCCGACATCACCAACGCCACCGCCGCCGTCGCCGCCAGCCAGCGTGCGCGACCGGATGCTCGACGTGCTGCGCGGCTTCCGCTTCGGCACCTACGGCCGCATCGGCTACTCGGGTGATCTGCGCCAGGGCTCGCAGGCGAAGTCGCTCAACGTGGTCGGCCACGGGCCCCGGCTCGAGGAGCCGCCCTACCTCGAGCTCGACCTCGGCTACGAGCTGGTGCGCCCGGACGCGCTCTCCTTCCGCGTGCTGAGCACCGTCGCCTTCCTCGAGGACTGCTTCCACTACAACGGCAAGTGGGACGCGAAGATCGCGCTGCGCAACCTCTTCGCCGAGGCGGACCACGTGCTGACGCCGCACCTCTCGCTCTGGGTCGGCTCGCGCATGTACCGCGGCGACGACATCTACCTGCTCGACTTCTGGCCGCTCGACAACCTCAACACCCTCGGCGGCGGGCTCGGGCTCCGCTTCGGCGGCACGCGCATCGCGCTCCACGCGGGCGTGAACCGGCTCGTGGACTCCTACCAGTACCAGGAGATCCAGGTCCCCGACCCGCGCTCGGGCACCGACACGGTGGCGATCCTCGACCGGCAGCGCACCATCGTCAGCCTCAAGGTCACGCACGAGATGCCGCGGCTCTTCGGCAGCGTCTCGGCCAAGGCCTCCATCTACGGCGAGGCGCACTTCCTCCCCTCGGGGACGCGGCGCGAGGAGCTCGCGACCGAGGAGCTCCCGGCGGACAGCGGCTGGGTCGCCGGGCTGCAGCTCGGGGTCTGGGGGCTGGGGCAGAACGGCTTCGTCAACCTCTGGGCGCGCGCGGCCGGGGGCCTGGCCGCCTACGGCGAGCTCACCACGCCCTCGGCGCTCGACCTCGAGAAGAAGGCGACCGCGGCTCGCGACGTCCTCATCGCGGCCAGCGCCAACTACGAGAAGGGGCTCTTCGGGCTGATGTTCGGCGGCTACGTCCGCTGGTTTCGCGACGCCGACGGGATCAGCGCCGACCCTGACGACGGCTGGGAGTACGTGGCGGTCGCCCGGCCGCACCTCTTCCTGCATCGCTACTTCGCGCAGGCCTTCGAGCTCTCCTACCAGGGGCGGCGTCCGAACGGGCTCGACCCGCGGACGCAGACGCACCTGGTGCCTGGCATCTTCAAGTTCTCGGTGATGCCGACGCTGAGCTGGGACCGCGGGACCTACGCGCGGCCGCAGCTCCGGGTCGTCTACACCATGTCGTACCTCGACGCCGGCGCGCGCCTCGGCTTCCCCGTGGAGGACCCGCGGCACGGCGTGGCCGTCCACCACTTCATCGGCGCGCAGGCGGAGTGGTGGTGGAACAGCTCCTATCGATGAGCGCGGAGGATCGCACGATGAGGCACGCCATCCCGCTCGCCCTCGCGCTCGCCCTCGTCCTCGCGCCCGGCGGTTGCGTCGACCCGTCGCCCGGCGCGGCGGGCGGGCGGCGCATCACCTCCAACGTCACCGACTGGCGAGACGAGGTCATCTACCAGGTGGTGATCGACCGCTTCTCCGACGGGGACTACTCGAACAACTACAACATGAGCCGCCAGCACCCCGGCCGCTACCACGGCGGCGACTGGCAGGGGCTGCGGGACCGGATCCCCTACCTGCAGCAGCTCGGCGTGACGGCGGTCTGGATCAGCCCGGTGGTGAAGAACCTCGAGGAGGACGCCGGCTTCGGCGGCTACCACGGCTACTGGACGCAGGACTTCCTCTCCACCAACCCGCACTTCGGCGACCTCGCGGTGCTGCAGGAGACGGTCGACGCGCTCCACGCGGCGGGGATCAAGGTGATCCTCGACATCGTCGCCAACCACATCGGTCAGCTCTGGTACTACGACATCAACCAGAACGGCCACCCGGACGACATGCTCTTCGGCGGCGGCGGTACGAGCTACGGCTCCTCGAACAAGGACAACCCCGGCAAGTTCACCCGCGCGACGGAGTGGGATCCCGACTACGACAGCCGCGGCGTGCAGAGCTTCACCTCGCTCGGCGAGGCCGGCCCCGCGCCCCCGGTCTGGGTCTACATGCCGGAGATCAACCGCGTCCCGACGATGCCCGCGGTCTTCCAGGATCCGGAGTTCTACCACCGCAAGGGGCGCATCACCGTCTGGGAGAACAAGCCGCCGCTCGGCCAGCCGCCTTGCCAGACGGCGCCGGACAACAACCCCGAGCTCTGCGAGTACGTGCGGCAGCAGGAGCAGGACGGCGACTTCCCGGGCGGCCTGAAGGACCTCGCGACCGAGAAGCCGGAGGTGCGGCGCGCGCTGACCAGGGTCTACCAGTACTGGATCGAGGTCGGCGACTTTGACGGCTTCCGCATCGACACGCTCAAGCACGTCGAGCACGGCTTCTGGAACGAGTTCTGCCCGGCGGTGCGGCAGCGCGCGAAGGAGCTCGGCAAGGAGAAGTTCCTCATGTTCGGCGAGGCCTTCTCCGGCGCCGACAAGCTCCTCACCTCCTACGTCGACGGCGAGCAGGTCGACTCGGTCTTCTACTTCTCGCAGAAGTACCGGGTCATGGACGGCGTCTTCAAGAACGGTGCGCCGACCGACGAGATCCGCGGCCTGCACGAGGACCGCCTCAAGCTCTACCCGGACCAGCCGCACACCAACGGGATCGGGGTGGCGCCGAGGGACGCGCTGGTGAACTTCATCGACAACCACGACGTCGAGCGCTTCCTGCACAAGGGCACGGTGGCCGCGCTCCGCGGGGCGCTCACCTACCTGCTGACCACGGTGGGGATCCCCTGCATCTACTACGGCACCGAGCAGCAGTTCCACGGCGGCAACGACCCGGCGAACCGCGAGGACCTCTGGGTGGGCAACAGCAAGGACAAGCTCGCGCCCTTCGACACCAGCAACGCGACCTTCAAGCACATCCAGGCGCTGACCGGGCTGCGCAAGAAGTACGCGCCGCTCCGGCGCGGGGACCTGCAGCTGCGCTGGACCACCACCGCGGTGGGGAATGAGACGGACGCGGGGATCGTTGCCTACGAGCGGAAGCTCGACGGCGAGACCGTGCTGGTCGTGATCAACGCGAAGGAGTGTAGCGATGCGAAGGCCTCGTCGCAGACGAGCGCGAACGGGAACGTGATGCAGACCTCCTTCGCGGCCGGCACCACGCTGGTGAACGTCCTCGACGACCCCGACCCGGTCGACCAGGTCACCGTCGGCGCGAACGGCGCCCTCGACGTCAAGGTGCCCTGCCGCGGCGCCAAGATCCTGGTGAAGCAATGAGCGCGCTCCCGGGTGTGCTCCTCCTCGCGCTCGTCGGCGCGCTCGGCCTGGCGGGCTGCTCGAAGCTGCCCGTCGAGCTCAAGTTCGACGGCGGCGGTGGCGGGGGCGGTGACGGGCGCGGCGCCGACGGCTGCGTGAGCGGCCCGTGCAGCACGGATGGGCCCCCGACCGCCGACCTGCCGCCCGGCGGCGACGGACAGCCGCCGCCCGCCTTCGACTGGCGAGACGCGATCATGTACTTCGTCGTCGTCGATCGCTTCTTCGACGGCGACAGCTCGAACAACAAGCCCGAGAGCGGCGTCGAGCAGCCCGCCAACTGGCAGGGCGGCGACCTCGCCGGCGTCCTCGCCAAGCTGAAGGGCGGCTACTTCGAGCAGCTCGGGGTCAACGCCATCTGGCTCACCTCGCCGGTCGACGCGCCCGAGGGCAAGTTCGCGGGCAAGGACGGCCACGACTACACCGGCTTCCACGGCTACTGGCCGACGGAGCTGGACAAGGTCGAGGAGCGCCTGGGCGACATGGCCCTCCTCAAGCAGGTGGTGGCCGAGGCGCACACGCGCGGCATCCGCATCGTCCTCGACTACGTGATGAACCACACCCACCAGCAGAGCTCCACCTACAAGGACCACCCGGGCTGGTTCTGGAGCCTCGACCTGAGCGGGAAGAGCTGCATCTGCGGCGGGGGCTGCAGCTGGGCGCCGCCCGAGGGCCTGCGCTGCTGGTTCGACCCCTTCCTCCCCGACTTCAACTTCACCGTGAAGGAGGCGCGGGACTTCTCCGTCGCCAACGCGATCCAGTGGGCCAAGGACAGCGGCGCCGACGGCTTCCGCCTCGACGCGGTGAAGCACATCGAGATGTCCTGGCTCACCGACCTCCGCGCGCGGGTGAAGAGCGAGCTGATCAGCGGGACGAAGAGCTTCTACCTGATCGGCGAGACCTTCGACGGCGACCGGAGCCTCCTCAAGCAGTTCATCGATCCGGCGACCAAGCTCGACGGCCAGTTCGACTTCCCGCTGCGCGCGCAGCTGGTGAAGAACGTCCTGATGCGCCAGGGGAGCCTGCAGGAGCTCGACACCTTCCTCTCGACCAACGACACCTTCTACGGCGCCGGCGCGATCATGGGGAGCTTCCTCGGCAACCACGACCTGCCGCGCGCGATCCACCTGGCCGAGGACTCGCCGCAGTTCGGCGAGTGGGACGACGGCAAGAAGCGCGCGTGGAACAACCCGCCGACGCTGCCCTCAGCCTCGGCGCCCTTCGAGCGGCTCGGCGTGGCCTTCGCGGCGATCCTCACGCTCCCCGGCGTGCCGACCATCTACTACGGCGACGAGCTCGGCATGGCCGGCGGCGGCGACCCGGACAACCGCCGCTTCATGGCCTGGAGCGGGACCACGGCGCCGCAGGACAAGCTGCGCGCGCTGGTCACCAAGCTGATCGGCATCCGCAAGGAGCACCCGGCGCTGCGTCGGGGCACGCGCCAGCAGGTCTGGCTCGGCGCCGACGTCTACGGCTACAAGCGGACCTCGGGGGGCGACCAGCTCACCGTGGTCCTCAACCGCTCCGATAGCGAGCAGACGATCCAGCTCACGGGCGCCACGTCGTTCAAGGACCTGCTCACCGGCGAGACGATCACGGCCTCGTCGGTGAAGGTCCCGGCGCGCTCGGCGAGGGTCCTGCAGTAGCGCGTCGGTCGCCGGCTCCGGTGCCGGGACAGTGGCCTGCGCGCGTCTCGAGCGAGTCCGCGCAGGACAGGATCAGCGCGGGCGGTATGCGGTTCGCCCCCCTGGTCGCGGCCTCGAAGGCGATGCGGTGGAAGCAGGCCGGCCAAGTGCGGGTCCTCGTGGCCTCCGTCTGCGTGAGAGCGCGAACGGCGAGGGTGGCGAGCTCGCCGATCTCGTCGACGGGGCGCGCTGCGGCCAGCCTCCGGAGGGGGGTGATGCCGCGCCCATCTCCACGCCACGCGAGCTCGAGGATGACCCAGCTGAGGTGCGCGGGCTCGGTCGAGCCGAGCTCGCCGAGCAGGGCGGCCACCGGATCGGCCCTCGCGAGGAGGCGATTGCGCAGGAGGGCAGTTCGCGCCGCGATGGCGCTCGACCGGTCATCGGCGCTGGCGAGCCGCTGGTCAGCCAGCACGCGCTCCAGGATCGGCAGGAGGCGCCGGTCGTGGGCGGTCGTCATGGCGTGCACCCGGAGGTAGAGCTCGTAGCGGGCCACGCGGCAATTGCGGGTCCTCGCGGCCTCCGGCCGCTCCGGGATGAGACCGCCGCAATTCGCCCTGCTCGCCTCCTTCGGAGGCTCCGCGATGAAGGGCGAATTGGGCTCGGGGGTGCGGAGGCAGTCGCGCTGGCGCTGCAGCAGCGGCTCGAGGGCCGCCCAGGTCAGGTCGAGGGTGACGGGCAGGTCGCTCCCCAGCCGGGTCAACCCCCAGACCATACCGGCGCGAGCCTCGAGCCCGGCGGTGCGGTAGAGGTCCTCGAGGCGGCCACGCAGCTCACGGCGTCCGAGGAGGGCGAGCCCCGCCGCCGCGTCGCCGCGCCGGTGCTCGGCGCTCTCCAGCAGCCCGATCCACAGCTTTCGCTGCTCGTCGGGCGGGAGGCGAAACGCGAGCTCGGGCATAACGCTGCGGGCGAGCGGCCTGGTCATCAGCAGACGCTGGAGGACCTCCCGGCGGCGGGGATCGCTCCCCGGCGCCAGCGCGAGGAAGAGGAGCCCGGCGCTCGAGCTCGCCGTCCTGCGGTCGAGGCGCAGCAGCGCTTCCCGCAAGCTGGAGCGGCCGGCGAGGCGCTCGGAGCTCCACTCGAGGGCGCCGCGCAGCAGGTCCACCGCCTGCTCCTGCCGGTCGGCTGCGCCAGGGTCGAGGAGCTCCTCGACGAGCGCCAGCGAGCTCTCGTGCTCGAGCTGCGGATCCGCGTCGAGGTGCAGCAGCACCTGGCGGCGCTCCGCGTCGCCCCGCAAGGGGAGCAGGGCGCGGAGTCGCGCTGCGGCCGCAGGGTGCCCCCGAGCGGCGAGGAGGAGCGCCGTCGGCAGGGCCTGCTCGCGTGGGCCGGCGAGCCGCGACTCGAGCTCCGCGGCGGAGCGCGCCGCCGGTTCGGAGCACTCGCGCTCTCGCTGATCGCGAGCGCAGGCGAGGACCCGTCCGGCGAGGCGGCTATCGCCCGGGGCACGGGCGCAGATCGCGGCACACAGCGCCCGCCGCTCTGTCTGGTCCTGGCCCGGTCGCGTCGAGAGCAGCAGCGAGGAGACCCGGTCGTCGGCGAGGCGAGCCAGGGAGGCAAAGGCAGCGGCGCGGAGCTCGGGGCTCCCGCCGTGCACGGCGAGCTCGCGGAGCGCCGGGAACGCGTGGGGACCGCCGCAGACGCCGAGCGCCGCGACCACCTCGAGGAGGACCAGCGGCTCCGCGGGCGTGGGGCGGGTCAGCTGGGCGAGCAGCCGGAGGAGGAGCGGGGTCGCGGCCGGATCCGCGCTCGCCTGCAGCCCGATCACCACGGGCCAGAGCAGCGTCGGCGCTCGCGTGAGGGCGCGCTCGAGGAGGGGCACCGCGCGGCCGCCGAGGTGCCCGGCGATCACCGCCGCCTGCTCCTGCCACCAGCGCGGCTCACGCTCCAGGGCGGCGGCGAGGACGCGCTCCTGCTCGTCGCAGCGATGCCCCAGGCGGCAGAGGGCGACGCGGAGCCAGAGCGCGTCGAGGCTGTCGCCGGCGGCCTGCAGCGCGGCCTGGAGGTGGGGCAGGACCCGCGTGTCGCGACTCCGCCAGAGGCCGCGCACGGCGAGGTCGGTGTGGTGACCCGCGCGCAGCGCAGCCAGCAGGACCGGGACGCCGCGCGGGCCCTGGGCGACGAGCTCCTCGACGGCCGCCTCGGCCTCGAAGTAGCGGGGCCCGCGCGGGCTCACGGTGTCCGCGTGAGTGCCGCTGATCATCCGGAGGTAGAGGAGGCGCGTCTGCCGAGTCGGTGCGCTCGTCGCTGTCGTCCTGGCCGTCGATGGACAGGTGAGGACCTCGGGCGCGCCCGAGGTGCCAGAGCGCGAGACGCAGCCGGAGAGGAGGAGCGCCGCGATGCCGCAGAGGATCGACCGCATCCACACCACCGTGCGAGGGGGATTGCCAATCCTACGCGACCGAGGACTCGCCGGCGAGAGCTACTCGCGCTGCAGCACGTTGACCAGGCAACGCACGCTGCCGTTCCACACGTAGATCTCCCGCGCGTCGATGGGGTGGACGACCACGCCCTCGCGCTGGTAGGCGGCGCGGCCCGCCGCGTCGAGGACGGGGACCCCGAACTGCGGCACGTAGGCGTGGAGGCGGCCGTCCGGCCGGCGCTCGACGATGGAGTTGTTGTAGCTGAGATAGGTCAGCCCGTCGGAGAGGGGGACGAGCGGCACACGCACGACGCGGAGGCCGCGCGCCGTGAGCACCTCGGCGACCCTCTCGAAGCGGCGCGTGGTCTCCTCGCTGCGGTCGACGGCGAGCGGGAGCTTGGCGTCCGCCGGGAGCAGGGCGAGGCCGGCGGCGGGATCGCCGACCAGGATGGTGCGCCCACCGAGGGCGGTCAGCACCATGCAGATGTGGTGCGGCGGGACGTCCTCGGGCTCCTCGCCGATCAGGATCGGCTCGAGGCCGCTCGTGGCGCGGAGCCAGCGGCGCAGGAGGTGCGGGTCGCCGAGGGTGCCGCCCCGGTTGCGCCCGAGGAGGACGGCGGTCGCGAGGACGTGCTGGCCGGTGGCGAGGAGATCGCCGCCGTCGAAGAGGAGCGGCGTGCGCTCCACCTCGACCTCGCTCCCGGCGGCCCTGGCGAGCGCGAACGGCGCCAGCCAGTCGTTCTGCCGCGCCGCCGGGCCCTCCGCCGGGCGATCACGGACGAGGAGCACGCGCCGGCCGCCCCGCTCGAGGAGGGTGAAGCGATCGCGCGACCAGGTGGTGATCGGCTTGCCGACCACCACGGGGTGCACGCGGTCCGGCGCCGCGATGCGCCAGGTCGCGAGGAGCGCACGGAACCGCTCGAAGTCGGCGGCGCGCTCGACGACGACGAGGACCTTCACCGAGGGCGCCAGGGCGCGCAGCAGGTCGCGGTAGGTGGGCGCCGCCGCGGCCTCGGCGCGCGGATCGAAGTGGAGGACGAGCTCCGCCAGCGCGCCGTCGTTGTCCGGCGCGAGCCGCGCGTGCGCCGCGGGAGGGCGCGCCGGGTTGTCGGAGGCGCCGAGGAGGACGAAGAGCGCGATCAGCGTGAGGAGGAGCTCGCGGCTCCCTGCGCGCCGTACCGGGTGAGTCAGCTCGGGCATCGGTTCCTCCTCGGCTCGGCGAGGCGTGAGGCGTGACGCGTGACGCTCAGCGTCCGGCGCGGGCCAGCCGCGCTGTGTTGCCCGGCCGGTGCTGCGGGACGGGCCGCCTCACGCCGAGGCCGTGGATCGCCTCCGTGGGCGCGCTGGCCGATCGGACCAGGACCAGGGTGCGTGCGCCCTCGCCAGCCGGCGCGTCGCTCGTCGCCATGATCACGAGCTCCTTCTGCAGCTGCTTGCCGGGGCCCAGCACCACCTCGAGGACCGTGCTCCCGACCTGCCTGGGCATCGGGATCATCCTCGCCATCGGCGAGGAGGGCGGGCGCTCGGAGACCTCGACGCGGAGCGTCCGGGAGAGCTCGGCCGGGCTCGGGTTCTCGGCGCTCACCATCACCACCAGCCGCTTGCCCTCGCGCCTGGCCAGGGTCGCGCGGACCTTGAGGCCGTCGACCACGGTGGTCTCGCCGGCGCCGGGGGCCGCGATGGGGCGCTCCGGGCCGTCCGAGCGGGCGCCGAGGGGCAGGGGGGCGAGGAGGAGCGGGGCGAGGAGGGCGAGGGATCTACGCATCGAAGAACCTCCGGGGCAGTTGATGGAGGTAGAGACGCACCGGTCGTCCGCCGGTTCTTCCGAGGCTGGTAACGAGTCTGTAACGAGCCTGCACGCGGGCGCCTTGCAAACCCACGCACGAGCCGCAATACTGCTGGTGCTCCACCAGCTGCTGCTCCTCTTCGCCGCTCTCTACTCCTGAGCTCGCGCGGCAAGCCCTCGAAGTCGTAACCAACGCTCCCTGTGTCGGGGCGCGCCTCTGACTTGGTGCGCCCTGGCCGCGGGACCGACGAAAGTGAGGGATCCCGTGAGGAACCTGGCGCTCTGCTCCACCCTGCTCGCTCTCACTCTGGGCTTGACCGGTTGCCTCGACTGGGGCCCGGAGTGGCACCACCGCCGACATCGCACCTGCCACTGGCCCACCTGCCGACACCACGACTGCGCGCTACCGGCGGTCCCCGCCACGCCCGCGCCCCCCGCCCCGACCGCTTGCAAGAGCGCGAGCGACTGCAAGGCCGGCCAGAGCTGCGTCAGCGGCGCCTGCCGGACCGCCTGCAAGCTCGCCACCGACTGCGCGTCCGGGCAGCTCTGCACCGCGGGCCTCTGCGCCTCGAGCTGCACGACCGACAGCCAGTGCGCCTCGAGCGAGCTCTGTCGCGCGGGCCTGTGCCAGCCACCGTGTCGGGCCGACACGGACTGCAGCGCCGGCCAGCTCTGCCAGAGCGGCCGCTGCGAGGCGCGCTGCGCCAGTGACACCGCCTGCGGCGTCGGGAGCGTCTGCCTCGGCGGCAGCTGCCGCGAGACCTGCACCGCCGACGCCGACTGCGAGGCCGGCGACTACTGCCAGGCGGGGACCTGCGGGGCGGCCTGCATGAGCGCGAGCGACTGCACGGCCGGCAGCGTCTGCCTCTCCGGGCACTGCCGCAGCGCCTGCACCGTCGACACGCAGTGCGCCGGCGGGGGCATCTGCGAGGGCGGCGGCTGCGCCCCTGGCTGCGCGGCGGACAGCGCCTGCGCCAAGGGCCAGGTCTGCCGCTCCGGCCGCTGTCAGAGCGGCTGCACCACCGACGGCGAGTGCGGGGCAGGCAAGGTCTGCCGCGAGGCCGCCTGCGTCGTCGGCTGCTCGACGACGAGCCAGTGCCCGGCCGGCCTGATCTGCGTCGCCGGCGGCTGCCAGACCGGCTGCGCCTCGAACGCGCACTGCCCCTCGGGGCAGGTCTGTCAGGACGGCGGCTGCGTCGCCGGCTGCGTGAGCAGCAGCCAGTGTGAGGCCGGGCAGCTCTGCGTGGGCGGCGCCTGCAAGGCGGGCTGCGCCTCGGACGATCAGTGCGGCGCGGGGAGCCTCTGCCTGGGCGGCCAGTGCAAGCCAGGCTGTATCTCGGACAGCCAGTGCCCGAGCGGCGAGGTCTGCCGCGACGGCAGCTGCGCCCTCGGCTGCGCGGCCGACTCGCAGTGCGCGAGCGGCACCCTCTGTCGCAGCGGTCAGTGCAAGGCGGGCTGCAGCAGCGACAGCCAGTGCCCGTCCGGGAAGACCTGCAAGCAGGGGCAGTGCGGCTGAGCCCGCGCTCGCCCCGACCTCAGTCCCAGGGCAGCACGGCGAGCACCGCGTCGAGGTAGCCGCCGCGGTTCGTGGCCGAGGGGTAGACCGGCACGTCCGGCGCGGGCGGCGCGCCCTCCAGCACGGCGCCGCCGGGCCGGTGGTTCACCGCGACGGTGAGGATGAAGCGGGCGCTGCTCTGGCCGTCCTTCAGCTTCACCTCGAGCGGCAAGCGGACCGGTGAGTCGCCGCCTCGCGGCGCCAGGCCTGCGAGCTTGGCGAGCCCGTGGTCCTTCATCAGCGCGACGAAGTTGTCGCACGAGCTGACGCACCCGGGGCCCGCTAGCAGTGCCACCTGGGTCCCGAACGGCTGGCTGGCCGGCGCCACCATCAGCTCGGAGGCCTGGCAGCTCCAGGTCTCACAGATGAAGGGGTACTCCGGGCTCGCCTGCGCGGTCGGGTTCGCGAGCAGGTAGGCCTTGGCCAGCTTCGCTTGCGGTCCGGCCTCGGCCTGATCGAGGAGGCCCGGGCTCGCCTTCAGCCCGACGCGGTAGAAGACCTGCGTCGCGAGCTGCTTGAAGGAGGCGGTGGCGAAGGCAGCCACCCAGTCCGGGTGGAAGTTGCCGCCGCCGTTCTCGCGCAGATCGATGAGCAGACGCGTCGCGGTGCCGAGGTGGGCGCGGGCCTCGGTGAGGTCGATCAGGCCGAGGGCGATCGGGTCGAGGCGCCCGTCGGGTGCGAGCTCGCCGGGAGCGAAGGGCAGGTCGGCGTCGGCGATGACGAAGGACATCTGCTTCATCCGATCGCGCAGCGAGGCCGCGAACGCGAGGCCTGGATCGCCGCCGGAGAAGTCGCGGAACTCGTAGTAGAAGCTGAACCAGCGGAGGAGCTTCACGCCATCGCCGAGATCGTAGAGGCAGGCGTTGATGCCGATCCACTCGGGCTTGCGGCTCGCGTAGCCCTCGGTGGGCGTCACGGTGCCGTCGAGCCCCGCCAGGCAGGGATCCGTGATCGGCGGGTCGGAGGTCTGCGCCTGCCAGGTGAGCGCCACCTCGCTCGCCGCGCCGCTCGTCGGGTCAACGAACCGGAGCCGCGTCGACGTGCCCGGCGCAGGGGCTGGCAGCGATCCGCCCCAGCGCCACGCGAGCCAGCGCGCCACGCTCTCGCGCGCGCCGTCGAGCGAGCTGCCCTCCACCCACTCGAGGAGCTCCTGCTCCAGCGCCGCGACTGACCGTCCGTCGACGGCGTCGAGGCGTGCGCCGACGGCGATCTCGGGGTGCCCGGGCGCCGCGGTGACGACGTAGCTGGCGGAGCTCCCCTGCCCGCTGTGCTCGGCGCGCAGGGTGAGCGGCAGCGCGACCGGCGGGCCGGCGGGCGCGGTGAGCGCGCCGCTCAGCTCGAGGCGGCTGTGCACGTCGTGGTAGCTCCGCTGCAGCGAGAGGAGCGCGTGGTAGGCGTCGAGAGGCGTGCGCGCGGCGCGGAAGCGGGCGCGGGTCGCCTGCAGGGCGGTCTTCCAGGTGAGCCCGAGCCGCTGCAGTCCGGCCTCGGAGACGAGCTGCAGCCCGTCGATGGCCTTGATCAGCTCGTCGAGGAAGGCGTCGCGATCGGCGCCGAGGAAGCGGTCTGCCTCGCCGCCGCCCTGGTCGGGGGCGCGGGCCTCGAGGGAGAGGCGCCCCTCGAGCGAGCTCGTCGCGTCGGATGGCCCGAGGTCGGCCGTGGGCGCGGCGGGAGGATCCGAGCAGGCCGCGAGCGCGCCGAGGAGCGCGATCGTGAGTCGACGGAGAGCAGGCACCTGGCACCTCCCGGAGGTCAGAGCTTGCGCAGCCGCGTCAGCCGCAGCAGCAGGGGGATCACCTTGCCGTTGGCGATCATCTCGTTGTGGCCGTACTGCGAGGCGAGGTAGAGGCACCGCGCGCGCCGCTCCTTGCGCGTCAGGTCCGTCGCGGCCTCGGGGATCTTCTTCGCGCGCGCCGCGAAGGGGAGCCGCTTGAGCAGCGCCTCGTTGCGCGCGCGGGTGTCGCTGCCGATCAGGATCAGCTTGCGCTGCTCGGCGCGCTCGTCGGTGCTGATCCAGGCCTCGAACTGTGGCTCGTTGGCGTAGAGGGCGTCGAGCAGGATCAGGTGGTCGAGCCAGCGGTGGTCGAGCCAGGAGGCGAGGGTGCGGTAGGCCCCGCTGTGCCCCATCGCGACCACGTGGCCGCGTGGGAGCGGCTGCTTCGTCTGCCGCGCGACCTCGCGCAGCAGCTCGGCGAGGGACTCCCAGTGCACCTTCTGCTCCGAGGAGGCCGGCGCCTCGGGCACCACGAAGAGCGCGTTCTGCACGCTCGCCTTGAACTGCTCCGCCAGCTTGAAGCGCTCCCAGCCCTGGTCGACCGAGAGGTTGTAGCCGTGGATGTAGACGACCACGCCGGCGGTCTTCGCGCGGAAGCCGCCAGGCCGCCAGACGTGCACCGCGCCGTGCGCCGTCGTGAACCGCCAGTGGGTGCCGCCAGCGACCGCGTCGCGCTTCGCTGGCGTGCGCTCCGGGTGGCGCGCGGCGAGCGCAGGGAGCGGGCGGGGGAGCGGGAGGAGCAGGAGCGCGCAGAGGAGGAAGCGCCGGGCCCGGCCGCTGACGGCGCCGGTCATCGCAGCACGCCCGCGCTCCGCAGGAACGCGCGGACCTCGTCCCAGAAGAGCGGTCGGTCGGTGAGGTCCTGGTTGTGGGTGGTCTCGAAGGTGACGAGGCGGCTCCCGGGCACGGCCTGGTGCAGCTCCTCGGCCTGCCGGAACGGGATCAGCTCGTCGACGCGGCCGTGGATGAGCAGCAGCGGCCGGCCGAGCCCGCGCACGACGGCCAGGTTGTCGAAGCGGTCGCGGACGAGGAAGCCGGGGAGGTGGTAGCGGCGCGCCATGGCGACGACGCTGGTGAAGGTCGACTGCAGGATCAGCGCGGCGGGAGGGCGCCGCGCCGCGAGGGCGCAGACGGCGCCGCCGCCGAGCGAGCGGCCGTGGAGGACGATCCGCGAGCGGTCCACCTCGGGGCGCGCGGTGACGAGGTCGTGGAAGGCCAGCAGGTCGGCGGTGATCGCCTCCTCGGAGGGCGAGCCGGCCGAGCGGCCATAGCCGCGGTACTCGGGGAGCAGGACGCTGAAGCCGAGCCGGCGGTACTCCTGCATCCCGCCGGGCCACTCGTCGATCAGCTCGGCGTTGCCGTGCGCGTAGATGACGAGGGGGCCGGGGCGCTCGCGCGAGACGCCCTGGCCCGGCAGCAGCCAGGCCTCCACCTTGCCGGCGGGAGTGTCGATCCAGAGCCGCTCGAGGCCGGGGACGCCCTCGCCCGCGCGCGGGTGCGCGTGCGTCATGCCGCGGGGGAAGAGGAGCCAGCGCTGCAGCAGCGTGATCACGAGGAGCCCCAGCACGAGCGTGACGACCACCGTG
>JAKLHH010000002.1 GCA_022710245.1 Myxococcota bacterium | reverse complement strand
CCGCCTCAAAGCGGCCAGCGCCAGCCGAGGGGAAGGGGGGCGCCGCACGGCGGGCTGGAAGGCGGCCTACGACGCGCAGGTGGTGCTCCCGGGCATCTCCGTGCCGAGCGGCAGCGGGAGCTACGTGACGATCGATGGCCGGGTCCCCTATCAGGGCCTCAAGGTGCATGACACGTCGCTGGGCGAGAGCTACGCGGTCAGCTTGCCCGGCAGCACCGCCAACCACTTCCGACTCTTCAACGTGGACGTGTCCGGCGACGCCACCACCACGACCAACTTCACCGGAGACGGCCGGTGCTTCCACGCGATCGCCAAGACCACCACCACCGGCCTGCACATCGCCTACTCGCAGTTTCACGGCAAGCCGACGCTGTTCCTCACCGCCGGCAACCATGACGTGGTCTTCGAGCACAACCGCCTCTTCGACAACGTCGTCGGCAATCCCGGGAGCTGGCACCCCAACGTGTGGGCGTCGATCGAGGACGAGGTCAACGTCACCTGGCGCTACAACACGGTGACCAACTGGATGACCGAAGGGATCATGATGTGCTTCATCGGCGCCGGCTGCACACCCAATGACAAGTGGTACATCTACGGCAACGTGTGGTCGAACGGCAACCGCGTGCTGGAGGCGCAGTACGCCACCCTGGGCGCGATGTACCTCTACAACAATACGTTCGTGAACCTCTCGCTGGGGGTGATGGGCTCCCACGGCAACGGCGGCACCTTCGGTGGAGGCGTCGCGAAGAACAACCTGCTCTGGAAGGCCAGCGCCGACTGGAGCGGCTGGGGGATCGCCGACTCGGGAAACCAGGTCGCGGCCAGCGACCCGTTCGTGGCCAGCGCGACCGGCAACTACCACCTCAAGGCGGGCGCTGCGGCCATCAACGGGGGGCAGCCGATCGCCGCCGTCGCGGGGCAGAGCTTCGAGCTCGACATGGACGGGGTGGTCCGCGGCGCGGACGGAGCGTGGGACCTCGGCGCCTTCGAGGCGCACTGACCGCCTCGACCAGGTAGAGCTAGAGCTGCAGCGTCCAGAGCAGCGTGACCGGACCGTTCGCGAAGGCAGCCACGCGGGCGCGCGCGAGCGTGGCCTCGAGGCAGCTCCGCCGCGGGGCGGGCAGCGGCGAGAGGACGCGGGCGGTGACGCTCCCGCTCTTCTGCACGACCAGCTCCACGCGGACCTTCCCCATGCCTGCGGCGCAGCGCGTGAGCGCCGGAGAGAGCGCGCTGATCGAGCGCTCGAGCTGATCGGGATCCGGGAGCCCCAGCTGCTCCTCGGGCGACGCTGGCGCGACGGTCGGCTCGTGGAGGTCCTCCGGCTCCGCGGCGACCTCCTCCGGCCCCTCCGCGGGCCCCACCGCCGGGCTCACGCGCGGCGCCGCGCTCGGGCGCGGGACCTCCGTCGGGGGCGCAGGGTTCGGTGCGCGCACGAGCGCGGCGCGCGGCTGCGCGTGCCTCGCCGCGTGGGCGCCAGCGACGACCGCGGCCGCGGCGACCGTGGTGGCCGCCCTGAGCAGGCCGCGCGCCACGCTGGGGCCATGGTGATGGCTCGAGCGCGAGTGCGTGCTGGAGTGGCTGGAGTGGCGCCGGCCGTGGCCGCCATGCCGGCCGCGCCCGAAGAGGTGCAGGCAGCCGGCCTGGCTGGTGACGAGGGCGGTCAGCGCGAGGAGGATGATCGAGCGTCGCATCGGCAGGCCTCCGTGGTCAGTGCCAGTTTCTGCGAGCAGCGTGCCAGGCGCCGTGGCTGGGCTCTCCAGGGGTTTCGCGCGCGGGGCGTGGCAGGGCTGCGACAGTGTGCCGATTGTTGGTCGCGGCAGCTTCGCACGACCGCCCGACCTGTGCGGCGCCGCGACAATTACCTCTCCTGGGTCCGGCACGGGCGTGGTCTCTAGCGCGCCGCGCGGGCCGTGTCGCTCGCGGGCGCGGGGCGCAGGTCGAGGACGTAGGCGAGCGAGATGGGGCCGTCGCTGAAGGGCGCCAGCCGGGCGCGCCCGAGCCCCACCTCGAGGCACTGGCGCGTGGAGGCGTCGACGGGGCCCGTGACGCGCGCCGAGAGCAGCTGGCCGCTCGCCGCGACCCTGAGCTCGACCGGCACCCAGCCGCCGGCGCGGCAGCTCCGCAGCTCGGGCTCGAGCGCCGAGAGCACCTGCTTCACCTCCGCCGCCGAGGGGAGCGAGCGCGGGGGCACCACCTTCGCGGCCTGGCTCGCGGCGGTGGCGACTCGCGCGGGCTCGCTCGCGGGCGCGGCGCCCCGGGAGAGCCCCGGCTCATCGACCTCCTCGGGCGACGGCGCTGCCGGTCCGCGCGCGACCGCGACCGCTCGCGGCGCAGGCGCTCGCGGGGCGGGCGGCGCGAGCGAGGCGCTGATCAGCGCGCACGGCGCGTCCGGGTCGAGGCCGCCGGTCGTCAGCGCGACCGCGGCGTCCACCGGATCCGCGTGACGGTGACCGAAGGCTGACCCGCGCAGGTAGGGCGCGTCGTAGCAGTGATAGACGAGCGTCGAGCCGCAGCCGCTGACCGTGTACTCTCGCAGCCCCCGCCGCGAGGTGACCTGCATCGACGAGCAGCGGGCCGTGAAGCGCGACTGCTGCAGCACGCGGTCGTGCCGCTCGCCGGCGATGGCCGGGATCAGGCAGCCGGGCAGGAGCGCGAGGCTGCCGAGGAGCACCACCGTCGAGGAGCGAGCGAGCCTGGTCACCGTCTTTGTCATGATGACACCTCCGTTTGGGTAGACCCGGATCAGCTCGTAGCGAGCCGCGTGCCAGCCTCCCCGCGCTCGGCGCCCGCGTGTTCAGCGTGTTCAGCGCCGCGCGCCGCGTCCGTGCTCAGCGCGCGCTGTCCTCGCGCGGCACAGGTGTGGTCGAGGCGTCACGCCGAGCTGTCGGCGGAGACGGCGGCGGCGCAGGCCAGCATGGCAGCGGGAGCGTGAGCGCGTGGCGCTGCTCACGGGAGGCGAGAGGAAGAAGAAGAGAGAAGAGGGCGGGGACAGGAGCGCGCGGGCGGCGCGGGCGGTGCTAGTTCTTCTTGCTCGACTCGAGCTCGGAGACCTTCTGCTTCGCGTCCGCGAGCTCCTTCTCGGCGGCGCTCAGGCGCGCCTGCGCTGCGTCGAGGTCGCTGCGGTAGGCGCCCTCGCCACCCGCGCCACCGGCCGGAGCCGGCAGCGGGCTCTTCAGCGCGGCCAGGCTGCGGTTGGCCATGAAGATGGCGAGGAAGACCATGGTCGCCGCGCCGACCCAGTGCGCGGTCCCGGCGCTGATCAGGTTGCCGTCGGTGAGCTTCACCTCGGCGGCGACCAGCCCGGCGAGGATCAGGCCCATCAGCGCCTCGCCGGCGACGAAGCCCGAGGAGATGAGCAGGCCGCGGTTGCCGATCGCCTCCATCACGCGCTCGTCCTTCACGCCGCGGCGCCGCGCCAGCACGTCGGTGAACCACTTGATCACGCCGCCGATGAAGATCGCCATGGTGGTCGGGAAGGGCAGGTACATGCCGACCGAGATCAGCATCGGCGAGGGGGCGCCGATGAAGATCAGCGCGGCCGCGAAGAAGACGCCGGTCAGGATCAGCTCCCAGGGGAGCGCCCCGGAGATGATGCCCTTGGCCATCACCGCCATCAGGCCGGCCTGGGGCGCCGGGAGCTTGTCGCCGCCGATGCCCAGGCCGCCCGTCGCGATGTCGCTCTTGTGCAGCAGGGTGATGACGAGGACCAGGACCACCGAGGCGGCGATGACGCCGATGATACCGCCGACCTCCATCCGCCACGGCGTCCCGCCGAGGTTGTGGCCGACCTTCCAGTCCTGGGCCATGTCGCCCGCCACGCCGGCCACGCAGCAGACCACCGTCGCCACGCCGAGCACCGCGAGGACGCCGGTCTTCATCACCTCGGTCATCGTCTTGCCGTCGGCCTCGTAGCCGCCGCCCATGCCGAGCAGGACGAGGAGCCCGGCCGCGAGGAGCAGCGTGGAGAGCGTCAGCCCCGAGATGGGGTTCGAGGAGGAGCCGATGATGGAGACGAGGAAGCCCGCGACCGCCGCGAAGAGGAAGCCGGTGATCGCCATCACGATGGTGACGATGAGGGAGACGCTGGTCGAGCCGCAGAGCAGCTTGTAGAGGATGAACATGGCGACGACCATCGCCAGCACCGCGAGGAGGACGACCTTGATGTTCAGGTCCTTGTCGGTGCGCGCCTCCTCGCCCTTGCTGCCGCCGCCGCCGAAGGAGGTGAAGCTCCGCTTGAGGCCGGCGCCGAGGCTGCTCCGCATGCGGAAGAGGGTGTAGAAGGCCGAGACGATCATCGCCCCGATGGCGATCATCTTGATGTTGTCGCCGTAGATGGACTTCAGCCCGACGAAGCCGTCCTTGACCCCGCCGAAGAGCGCCTTCCAGTCGCCGCTGCTGATCAGCGCGGTGATCTGCTCGCCGAAGCCGGGATCCTGCAGCGAGCGCAGGTAGAGGATGATCGGCATCAGGAACATCCAGCCGAAGATCCCGCCCGCCGCGTTGATGGCGCCGTACTTGGGCCCGATGATGTAGCCGACGCCGAGGAAGGCCGGCGAGGGCGACGGCGACAGCAGCGGGAAGGTGCCCTTGCCGAGGCGGAACGCCTGGGAGATGGAGTCGCCGATCAGCGGGAGCCCGGCGCCGTTGCGGAAGAACTCGATGATGCCCGCGAGCGCCATGGAGCCGAAGACGGTGCCGGCGCCGGACTGGCCGCCCTGGCCCGCCTTGACGATCTCGGTGCAGGCCTGCGACTCGGGGAAGGGCAGGGTCGCGTCCTCGACGAAGGTGCGCCGGAGCAGGATGACGAAGAGCACGCCGAGGATGCCGCCGACCGCGAGGAGCGCGGTGGCGAGGAACCAGTTGGCGGAGAAGATATCGATGTTCTTCCAGGCGCCCACGATGACGAAGGCAGGCACGGTGAAGATGGCGCCTGCGGCCAGCGCCTCGCCCACCGCGCCCGTCGTGCGCGCGATGTTCTCCTCGAGGATGTTGCCCTTGAAGATGCGCAGCACGGCCATCGCGATGACCGCCGCCGGGAAGGTCGCAGCGACGGTCATCCCGGCCTTGAGCCCGAGGTAGACGTTCGCCGCACCCAGCACCACAGCCATCAGCGCCCCGAGGATGATCGGGGGCAGCGTCAGCTCCTTGAGGTTCGTCTTCGGGTCGATGTACGGCTTGTAACCCTGCGGCGTGGCCATCCTAGGGTGCCTCCAGAATCGATTGGCGCGTTGCTGCTTTAGCCCGGGTCGACCGAGCGAGTCAAGGTCAAGCCGAGAGGGCAACGAAGGAGCCTCCCGAGGCGGGGCAGGCCGCGAAGACTCCTTTGGATCTGCCGCCATTTCGTGCTACGGATGCACCCATGGCGCACGACAGGTACACGAAGCTCGAGCTCACGGTCCGCACCGCCTTCCGCAAGCACCTCTCCGAGCAGCTGGGCTCGGCGAAGCAGAAGGCCGTGGTGATCCCGGGGCTCGATGTCCCGCGCGGCGGCAATGTCGACATCGTGCTCGGGCCGAAGGCGGGCACCACCATCAGCGTGATGCAGCGCTCCGACTATGTCATCGCCTACAAGCACTCGGTCGGGCAGCTGATCGGCGTGCTCGCGCACTACCACCTGATGACCGACCGGGAGCTGCGCGAGGCGCTCAGAGCCTGTCAGGCGCACCCGGACCTGGAGGAGCTCAAGCAGCCCGCGCTCGATCCGCTCAAGCTCTCCAAGCGCCTGCTGGAGGATCGCGAGGCCGCGGCGATCACGCTCGCGCTGGTGACGGAGCTCCCCGAGGTGCCGCAGCAGGCGCGCGAGCTGGAGGCGAACTTCTGGCCCATCGCCGAGCTGCTGGACGTCTGGCTGCCCTCGCCGGTGAAGAAGAAGAAGCTCTGCGCCGGGGTGCAGTTCTACGTGGTCGACCCGAACGCCACGCCGCCCTCGGTGGCCCCCCTGAAGGACGCGCTGAAGCCCCTCCTCAAGCTGGTGCCCTGAGCGCCTGCCGGCGGCGGGCCCCAAACCAAGGCTTGCCAAGCGCGGCGTTCTTCGCTATGAAGCCTCATTCAGGTCTGGGCGTTTAGCTCAGTTGGATAGAGCGTTGGCCTCCGGAGCCAAAGGCCACAGGTTCGAATCCTGTAACGCCCATCGGTTTGAAGGTCGCGGCAGCTGCCCTGAGGGGGGCGCCGCCCCGAGTTCGTAGGTCGCGGCAGCCCATCGCGGGTCGCCGCTCCGAGGGTAGCTCCCCCACCAGCGGGGCGCTCCAGCTTCGCGAGCACCGGGATGTCGGACGCGGACCAGGTGGAGAAAAAGGGGATGGAGGAACGCCGCTCGTCGGTGCGTATCCCCGTCGAGATGTGGGTCGAGGAGTCCACCGATCGCGAGCTCTACTTCCAGCGCGGCGCCAACATCAGCCTCGGTGGCATCTTCCTCGAGCGAACCATCCCCCACGCGAAGGGTACGGTGGTCACGCTCCAGTTCACCCTCCCCGACGACTCGGCCCCGATCAAGGTGAAGGGCGAGATCGTCAATGTCGGCGAGGCCTCGAGCGAGCTCGGGATGGGCATCAAGTTCCTGGACCTGGCGGCGGGGGACGCCCAGCGCATCCAGGACTTCATCCAGCGGGCCTCGCAACAGAAGAAATCCTGATGACCATGAGACCGGGGCTCGGCGATATCCTAGTCGAGGAGCGCCTGATCGCGCGTGAGCAGCTGAACCAGGCGCGGCGCGCGGCGGAGCGGCTCGGGTCGCCGCTGGTGGCGGTGCTGCTCGAGCAGGGGCTGGTGACCGAGGACGCGCTGGTCGAGGCGCTCTGCCGGCGCCTGCACATGCAGGTCTACGATCCTGCGCACACCATCGTGGATCTCGACGCGGTGCGGGAGGTCCCCTTCGAGGAGGCGAACCGCTATCGCCTGCTCCCTGTGCAGCTCGTGCAGCGGGGCAGCCAGCGGGTGCTGCGCGTGGCGATGGTGGACCCGCTGGATGCCCAGGCCATCGAGGACATCGAGTTCTCGACGGCCAGCACCGTCGAGCCGATGATCGCGCGCCCCTCGCACCTGGCGGAGGCGATCCGGCACCACTACCGTGGCGTGGTGACGAAGGTGATCCCGCGCAGCCGGCCGGCCGAGGCGAGCCCGGAGGCGGAGCCCGCGCGGCCGCCGCGCCGGGCCTTCGGCGGCGGCCTCGACGACGCGCACCTCCACACCAAGCCGGTCGCGCGTGTCCAGCAGGGCGCGCCCGCGGGGCACCGCGTGGACGCGCTCGTCAGTCTGCTGGTGCGCAAGGGGGTGATAAGCCAGGAGGAGTACGAGGAGCAGCTGCGCGCCATCCTGCACGTCAGCGATGAGGAGCCCTGAGCCGCTCTCGCTCGCGCGTCCTCGCTCGCCTCCCCCGCCCTGCCTCCCGCCCCAAGGCGTGCCGCTCCGCGCCAGCGTGCAGCTTCCGCGCGAGCCCCGTTTCTGAAAGGGTGTTCCCATGATAAAATCCCAGGCCATGCGAACTCACTACTCCTGGTCAGGGTTCGGGGTGCTCCTGCTGGTCGTCGGAGGCGTGGGGGCGGCCCGCGCTGACACGGTGGTCCCGCTGGTGCCGAAGCTGGATCCGCCCGCAGCGGCCGAGCGGATCACGCAGTTCCACGACGCCCTGGCCCAGGGCCTGAAGGCGGGTGGGCTGACGGTGTCGGACCCCGCTGCCGTGCGGGCCAAGCTCAAGCTCGGCGTCGAGAACGCGGGCTGCGACGAGGGGCCGTGCGTGGCGACGAACCTTGGCCTGGTCGGCGGGAAGCGTTGCGCCACGGCGCGCATCACCTCGGTGGGGAAGAACTACACCATCGACGTGCGCCTCTTCAGCGGTGGCAAGCTGGTGACCAAGAGCACCGGCCGTTGCGACATCTGCACCAACACCGAGGCGGTCCAGACGCTCGTCAAGCTCGCCACGGAGGTCGGCTCCAAGGGGGAGGAGCCGCCCACGCCGACGCCGGTGCCGGTCCCGGTCCCCAGGCCGGAGCCGAAGGTGGTGCCCAAGCCGGTGCCCAAGCCGGTGCCGACCCCGACCCCCGCTCCGACGCCGACGCCGACGGGCACGGATCAGCCGACCGGCCCGGTGCCCGCCAAGCGGGTCTGGCCCCTCTGGCCGGGGATCGTCGCCGCCGGAGCCGGCGTGGTGGGGCTCGCCGTCGGCATCCCGCTGATCGCCATCGACGGCAAGGGCACCAACTGCCGCGGCGACGCGCGCCCCGACAACCGCAACTGCCAGGACCTGGTCTCGACGAAGGGAGGCGGCTGGACGCTCACCGCGATGGGCATCGCCAGCCTGGCCGCCTCGGGCGTCCTGTTCTATCTCCACTTCAGCAGCAAGCCCTCGGAGCAGCGGAAGGCGACCGTCGAGCGGTTCAGCTTCGCCCCGCTGCCCGAAGGTGGGGTGGCGCTGGGAGCGTCCGGGCGATTCTGACGTCAGGGCCGGATCCGGCGGCGGCTTGACCCCGCTGGCCTCGCAAGTCAATGATTCGGTTCATCATGGGTGCTTCATGAAAACCTGCCCAGCGTGTCGTCAGGCCCTGCCGGATGACGCCCTGTTCTGTCCGATCGACGGGGCCTCCCTGGCCGCGGCCGAGAGCGATCCGCTGCTGGGGACGGTGATCGCCGACCGCTACGCGCTGCTGGAGCGGGTCGGGCAGGGCAACAGCGGCACCATCTACCGGGCCGAGCACGTCGCGCTCCGCCAGCGCATCGCCATCAAGCTCCTGCACAGCCACGTCAGCGAGGACCCGGCCGCGGTCGAGCGCTTCCGCGAGGAGGCCGCCACCCTGGCCCAGCTGCAGAGCCCGCACATCGTGCGCGTCAGCGACCTCGGCGTCGCCGCCGACGGGCGCATCTTCTTCGCCATGGAGTTCCTCGAGGGGGAGACGCTGGCCGCCACGCTGGGGCGCGAGGGCCGGTTCAAGGAGGACCGGGCGACGGCGCTGCTGCAGCAGATCGGCGCGCCGCTCGGCGAGGCGCACGAGCTGGGCTTCGTCCACCGGGACGTGCGCCCCCGCAACATCTTCCTCACCCGTCGCGGTGAGAAGGAGCTGGTCAAGCTCCTCGACTTCGGCCTCGCCAGGCTGGCGGCGCCGCAGAAGGGCAGCGCGACCACGATCGGATCGGCGGGCCTCGGCGATCCGCGCTACCTCTCGCCGGAGCAGGCGCGCGGCGACCAGGTCGACTCGCGCAGCGACATCTACACGCTCGCGCTGATCGCCTACGAGCTGGTCGCCGGCAGCCCGCCCTTCGTCGGTGGCGGCACGCTGGACGTGCTGACCAAGCACCTGGAGGCCCAGCCGTTCCCGCTCGAGCACAAGGTGCCCGGGCTCTCCAAGGCCTTCAGCGGCGCCGTGATGCGGGCGCTCGCCAAGCGCGGCAAGGACCGCTACCCGACGGTGGCGCGCTTCCTCGACGCGCTGAGCGGGAAGGCGCCCGTCGAGGACACGCCGGCGGAGCGCGCCGCGGCCACCAGCTCCTCGCCCGCCCTCGCGGCACCAGCCGCCGCCCAGGCCGCGGCGACGCCCGCGAAGGCCGCCGAGCCCGCCAGGCCGGCGAAGGCCGAGCCGGCCGCGGCGTCGCCCGCCAAGGCCGAGCCGGTCAGGGCGGAGCCGGTCAAGGCCGCGAAGGCGGAGCCCTCCCAGGCGGAGGCCTCGGCGAACGCGGGCAAGGCGGGGAAATCTGGCAAGGCCGGCAAGTCTGGAAAGCCCGATAAGGCCGACAAGAGCGAGCAGCCGCTCGACCCGGAGAGCAAGACCATCGTGGACGCGGCTCCGGCGGCGACGCTGATCGGCACCGGCATCAGCGCTCAGGAGGTCCTCGCCAGCGCGGCCAGGGCCTCCCACCAGGCGGGCTCGCACCGCGCGCCGCCCGAGGCCGCGCTGGCGGCCGCCTTCGGCGAGACCGACCGCACGGTCCCCTTCAAGCGGGAGGCGAGCGCGCCGGTGGCCGGGGCGTTCGCTCCGGCCGCGCCGCCTGCTCCGGCCGCGGCGCCCGCCGCGCCACCCACCGCGCCGCTGCTCGTCCCCACGGCGCCGCCGCTCGTCTCCACGGCGCCGCCGCTCGCGCACGCCACGCACGCCGCCAGCGCCCCGGCCCTGGCGCCGGCGGCGAGCGGCAAGGCGCCCATCTCGTCCACCACGGCGCCCATCGCGCAGCAGAAGGTCGGCGCGGGCTCGAGCCCGAAGCTGCCAGGCGTCTTCGGGGCCGCGACGGGCGACGCCGCCTCGCAGCGACCGCGCTCTCCTGGCGCCAACACCTCGCCCGAGTTCGCCGTCCCTGGCAGCGAGTCGGACCCTGGCTACGACATCCCGGAGCGCAACCAGACGGGGAACTGGTTCGCCGAGGGGATGGCGGCCGAACAGCAGCTCGCCTCGACCAAGAGCGGGCCGCTCCCGGCGATCTACGACGCGATGGACGAGTCGCAGAACGTCCGTCGCGGCATCCCGGCTGGTGCGATCATCGGCGGGGTCGCCGTGCTCGCGGCGGTGGTGCTGCTGGTCGTCCTCTTCGCGTTCGGCGGCAACAAGGAGAAGGACAAGGAGAAGAAGGCGCCGGTGGTCGCTGGCTCGAGCGAGCCGAAGAAGCAGCCGGAGCCGAAGCCCGAGCCGAAGCCCGAGCCGAAGTCCGAGCCTAAGGTGGTCAAGGTCGAGCCGAAGCCGGCGCCGAAGCCCGAGCCGAAGGTGGTCAAGGTCGAGCCGAAGCCGGAGCCGAAACCGGAGCCGAAGCCTGAGCCGAAGAAGGTGGTCAAGGTCGAGCCGAAGCCGAAGCCCGAGCCGAAGAAGGTGGTCAAGGTCGAGCCGAAGCCCGAGCCGAAGAAGGTGGCCAAGGTCGAGCCGAAGCCGAAGCCCGAGCCGAAGAAGGCGGCGGGACGCGACACCGCGGCCGCCGACGCGCAGGTCCGCGCCGGGCGGAACGCGCTGCAGCGGGGCGACTACACCAAGGCGAAGGAGGCCTTCTCCAAGGCGCTCGAGCTCAACCCGGGCAGCGCTGGCGCGCACGCGGGCCTCGGCGAGGTCGCCTTCGAGCAGGGCCAGTACGGGGTGGCCATCCAGCAGATCCGCGCGGCGCTCCGCGGCAACCCGAAGAACTCACGCTTCCTGGTGATGCTGGGCAACGCCTTCTTCAAGAACGGCAAGACCAAGCAGGCCGTCGAGCAGTACCGCAAGGCGCTCGCCACTGACCCGAACAACGCCGAGGCGCGAGCGGGTCTGCAGGCCGCGGTGCGCCGGCTCGGCGGGGGCTGACCCGCTCCCGCTCGACGTTCGCTCCTGGTCCCACCCCGCTCGACGTTCGCTCTGGTCCCACCCCCGCTCGACGTTCGCTCCTGACGCTGCGAATCGGAGCCGGTCACTCCATGATGACTAGTCCCACCCCAGCGCCTCGGGCTCCGACCCGCCGCCGATCTCGAGTCCCGCCAGCACCGACAGCCAGACGAAGTTTGGCTTCTCGATCCCCTCATCCGCCGAGACCTTGGCGGCGGTGAACGAGGGGAGCCAGGCGACGAGACCGCGTACGGTGAGGCGGAAGCGCGGCGTCAGCCGCACCGAGAGCCCGGCGCCGGAGAGGAGCCCCACCGTCGAGAACGCGGTGAAGCCCGCCCGGCGCGCGAAGCCGAAGAGCTCCACCCCGCCGGTGAGGAAGAGCTCCAGCCGGCCCACCTGCAGCCCCACGTCGCCGGTGAGGGTCGGCAGCGCGGCCCAGCTCCCGCCCTCGCAGGCGAGCCCGAGCAGCTCGCCGCGCGCACGCATCACCCGCCGGCCGCTGCCCGTGCTGGCCGAGGCCGAGAGGGCCACCATCGCGCCGAGCCCGCTGCTCGGGACGAGGGGGGTGACCGGACCGAGGGAGATGCCGTACTCGCGCTCCCCCGCCAGCGCCGGCGGGGCCGCTCCCGCCAGCGCGGTGAGCAGCGCGGCGAGGGTGGCGAGCGCGAGCCCGCGCCCGCGCCGGGCGTGGGGCAGGTCCCCGCCTTCGCCGACACCCTGCTCCACGAGGAGAGTCATCTCACCTCTTCGTGTAGTGGATCAGCACCACCGCGTCCAGGTCAAAGCCCCGGGTGGTGGTGCCCATCGTCGAGAGCCCGGCGTCCTTGAGGCGCAGGTAGCGCCCGCGCGCGAGGCCCAGCGTGGCCAGGTCGAAGGCGTCGCCACCCGCCGCCGCGGCGTCGCTGGGGGCGACGCAGCTCCCCTTTCCGGCGAGGACCGGGTGCACCCCGGCGCAGCCCGGGTAGGGCCAGCTCTGCTGCTGGGGATCGCCCTTGGTCTTGCTCAGGTCGCAGGGGAAGTCGACGAAGCTCGCCGCGTCGCTGCTCGAGGCGCTGACCCCGACCACGGCCGGCTCCGCGTAGGGCTGGTAGGGCCCGGTGAGGAACGGGTTCTCGTAGACGATGAAGTCCGGGCCGGGCCCGTCGACGAGGTCGTAGTCGCCGAAGCCCACCACCAGCTCGCCGCCGACGCCGAGCGAGAGGACGTCCAGGGCCCCGCCCATCGGCCCCGCCGGCGGTCCCTGGATCACCTCGGGCAGCCGGTCCTGCCCGGAGCCGCCGCCCTCGCCGGGGCTGAAGCGCACCACCTCGCCGACCCCGACCACCGGGGCGCCGCCGTCGGGGCAGCGCTGCTGGTCGGCGGGTGAGGCCTCCCGCGCGCCGCCGTCGCGCGAGCCGTCCCTGGCGCCGCCGTCACCCGCCGCCCCGTCGGGGAGGAGCGCGATCACCCCGCCGCTCGCGAGCGAGATCACCGCGACCTGATCGCTCCCCTGCAGGGTGACCCAGGCCAGCGCGCCCTCGGCCTCCTCGGTGATCACCAGATCGTAGGGGTTGGAGCGGACCGGCAGCACGGCGAAGGGGAGGTCGCTCTTGCCGCTCGCGAGCGCCACCCGCTGCAGGTTGTTGGAGAGGGAGTTGACGACGTAGGCGCTGCCGCCGTGGACCACCACGCGGTTCGCCGAGAGGCCCGTCGCGGCGAAGCTCCGCTCGACGGTGAACGGGTCCTGGCTCAGGTCGACGCGGTAGAGCGCGTTGGCGAGGCTCATCAGCACCAGCAGCCGGCCGCTCCCGTCGTCGGCAGCGTCGAGCGGGCCCTCGAGGAGCTCGGGCTGCGCGCCGACGCCTCCGCAGCGGCGATCGGCGAGCCCGTCGTCGAGCTTGCTGCTCAGGCAGAGCGCGTCGCTGTTGAAGTCGAGGACGGCGAGGCGC
The DNA here is from genome assembly GCA_022710245.1 of Myxococcota bacterium. The sequence continues at coordinate 22,296 of JAKLHH010000002.1, read as the reverse complement.
GCGCCGGCGGGCACGGGCACGGTGAGGCCGTTCGCGCCGGGTGCGGTGGGGAAGAGCTCGAGCGGCTGTTCGGGGCCGCGGAGCAGCCGGAGCGCCTCCAGGTCCACGACGAAGACGTCGCCGCGCGTGCCGCTGCCGAGGAAGGCGCGCTTGCCGTCGGGCGAGAGCGCCAGGCCGCCGTAGGCGCCGATCCGCGGGTCGGCGCCGCTCCGCGGGAGCCGCAGGCTCGCCGCCGGCGCGGCGGGCACGCCCTGCGAGAGGTCGAGCACATCGAGCGCCCCGTCGCTGGAGGGCGTCGCCAGCCCCGCGGCGTCGATGCTGATCCCGCCCGAGCAGACGAGGTAGGCGCGCTCCCCGTGGGTGGCGATCCGCTGCGGGTTCTCCGCGCTCGAGGGGATCTCCCCGAGGAGGCGGCGGGTGCCGCGCTCGAGGACGCTCACCGAGCCGCGCGCGTAGGCGGGCCGGCCGCCCTCGAAGTGGAAGCCGCTGTTCACCACCAGGACGTAGCGGGAGGTGGCCGCGATCCCCTGCGGCGAGTGGAACGGGCTCGCGCCCGTGCGGCCGTCGGGGGCGGGGCTCGTCCCGCGGCAGGCGGCGAGCGCCGGGAGCGCGAGCAGCGCGAGGGCGGCCAGGCGCGGGCCACACCGCCGCCGCGTCGATCGGGTCCCTGCCATCGCGGCCTCCATCACAGCGCTCCCGCCAGCGAGACGAGGAAGCGCGCGGGCAGCAGGGGGAAGCCCACCGCGTCCACCGCGTCGCGCTTGTCGAGCAGGTTCTCCCCCTCGGCGCGCAGCGTGAGCGTCCGGTAGCGGAGCGCGCCGCCGGCCGAGAGGAGCACGCGCCCCTCCTCGGCGAGGCTGTCGAAGCGGCCGAGCACCATCGCGCTCTCGACGACGGCGCCGCTCCAGAGCCTGAGCCCCCAGCGCTCCCCGCGGAGCGGTGCTCGCCACTCGAGGCGCGCCTTCACCCGGTGGGCCGGGTGGCCGGGGAGCCGCATCGGCGGATCGCCGAAGCGTGTCCGCGTGTAGACATAGGAGGCGCGCAGCTCGAGCCCGCCGGGCGCCGCCAGCGTCAGCGCGGCCTCGGCTCCCTCGGCGCGCGCGCCGCGGTAGTTGTCGGCGCGGACCAGGAAGCTGGAGACCGGCGCGAAGAGGATCAGGTTCTTGATCGCGCGCCGGTAGTAGGCGCCCTCCAGCGAGAGCCGCCGGCCGCGCCAGCGCAGCCCCACGTCGCCGTCGAGGGAGTCCTCCGGCTGCAGCGCCGCGTTGCCGCCGAAGCCGTCGACGCGGACGTACATCTCCTGGAAGCTCGGGTAGCGGTAGCTGCGGCCCACGTTGCCCACCACCTCGAGCGCCGCCAGCGCCGGCCGCCGCGTCCAGCGCAGCGGGCGGACGACCAGCCCGGCCCTCGGCGCGGCCGTGGCGCCGAAGCCCGTCGCGGCCGCCAGGCGCACGGCGGGCACCAGCACGACGTGCTCTCGCCAGAGCCTGAGCGAGCTGGCGAGCCAGAGGTCTGTCTCCAGCCGCGAGGGGTTGTCGGTGGACTCGTCGCGGAAGAGCTCGCCGCGGAGCTCGAGGCCAGCGTCGACGCGCCCGACACCGTGGAGGGGCAGGCCGAGGAGCGCGGTGCCCTCGATCCCGAAACTCTGGTTGTGCGAGCGCACCTCCGGCGGGCTCGGCTCGTCGAAGCGGAAGCGCTGGTAGCGGTGCGCCAGCCCGAGCTCCAGCTTGCCGCCGCTGACCACGGCGTCGAGCCGCGTGAGGCGCAGGCTGGTGACGTTGCGCAGGTCCTGCTGCCGCGCCGTCGCGCTCGGGCGCTGGCTCAGGCCCGGCGCGCCGCGCTCGGCGAGCGCGAGGTCGTCGAGCACGCCGAGCAGCCAGCGGCCCGCGAGCAGGCGGTCCCCCTTCAGCAGCAGCTCGCCGTTCCTCTGGTCGTTGTTCGAGCGCACGCGGGCGACGCCGTTGTCGTCCACGTAGGGGAAGTCTCCCTGGGTCTGCCGGTAGGAGGCGCTGACCAGGTAGCGGAAGCTCCGCACGCTGGCGGCGCGCGCGCCGTTCACCGCCAGCGAGTTGAAGGAGCCGTAGCCGACGCCGAAGCGGGTCGCCTCGCGGGTGGTCAGGCGCGGGGTGCTGAGCAGCAGCGCCCCGCCGAGCGCGCTGCCGCCGAAGCGCGCCGCGCCGCCGCCGCGCCGCACCTCGGCGGCCTGCAGGTGCGCCGGGTCGAGGAGCGAGAGGTCGACCCCGCCGCCCGCCGGCTGCGTCAGGCGCACGCCGTCGAGGAAGACCGAGACCTGCTGGCTGTCGGTGCCGCGCAGGCTGAGGCTCTGCCGGCCGCCCGCCCCCGTCTCGCGCACCCGCAGCCCCGGCGCCAGCTCGAGCAGACGCGCCAGCTCCACGCCCGGCTCGAGCTCGCGGAAGCGGAGCAGCGTGGTGAAGCCGGCCGGGTCGTCGGGCGGCGGGCCCTCGTCGACGCGGTGACCTCGCACGACGGTCTCGTAGGCCGGCGGCGGGGGCTGCGTCGGCGGGGGCGTCGCGCCGGCGCCCGCCGGGAGCAACGCCAGCCCGCCCACCAGGCCGAGGAGCGCCGGCCAGGTCCGCGGAGCCGCGCCGCCGAGGAGCGCCGGCCAGGTCCGCGGAGCCGCGCCGCCGAGGAGCGCCGGCCAGGTCCGCGGAGCCGCGCCGCCCAGGTGTGCCCCGGAGAGGGACGTCCCTCGGGCGGAGCCGTCGCGACGAGCGCCGCCGCCCTGGCGCGCCCCGGAGAGGGTCGGCGGTCGAGCGGAGCCGCCGCGACCAGGAGCTGTGCGCGGCGTGCTCACGGCCGCCGGCGCACCAGCGCCAGCTCGGCCTTGGCGTCTCCGAGGAGCAACCCGAGCTGGCCCTGCCAGCTCGCCAGCTTCACCACGCTGGCGCCCTTGGCCGCCCCGACCAGCGGCTCGGGCGCGCCCGCCTTCACCGCGTCGCCCGTCACGCTGACCGGCACGCGGGTGACGCCGTCGAAGGCGTAGGTGGTGGGGTTCATGCGCGCGAGCACCAGCTCGTCCTCGACGGCCGTGGCGTCGATCGCCTCGGCGGCGATCACCAGGTCGCCGTCGCTGGTCGCGCTGAGCACCTTGCCGGAGGCCAGCGCGGCCTGCAGCTCGCTCAGCGTGAACGCGTAGACCTTGTTGCCGTCCTTGAAGTAGCCGCCGGCGAAGAGCACGCTCGTGCCGAGGCCGAGGTGGCCGCTGAACTCGCCGAGGTCCTTGATCAGCCGGCGCGCGGCGCTCCCCTTGCGCAGCACGTACACGCCCTGGCCGTCCTGCGCGGCCTGCAGCCCGGTCCCGTTGACGAGCAGGGTCTGGTCGTCGAGGAAGAGCGCGTCGTAGTTGCCCGTCGCCTGCTGCAGCTGCTCGGGCGCCGCGGTGCCCCGCGCGCCCCAGTAGATGCTCCCCGCGGTGGTGCCCTGCTCGCTCCAGCCCACCGCCGCGGCCTCGCCGCCGCCGGTGAGCGCCAGGTACTCGCCGCCGAAGACCTTCGCCGTGCTGGCCGGCGCGGCGGCGAAGTAGCGGGTCGCCGGGCCGCCGCCGGCCACGCCGAGCGGCGCCTCCTGGATCTCCAGCGTGAAGGGGGTGCCGCCGGCCGTCAGGGTCCACAGGGTGCCCGCCCGGAAGGCGAGCGCGGTCGGCGCGGCGGCGAGCGTCACGCGCAGGCCGACGCAGAACGCGGGGTCGAGCGTGAGAGGGGCGAGATCGAGGGTAGGAGAGCACGCCGGGGCCGCGGCGTCGGGCGGGCGAGCCTCGCTGCGCGCGGATGTCTCGGCGAGGGTGTCGGTCGTTCGCGCCTCGGCGCGGCCGGAATCTTCGCGGGAGGTGCTGCCGTCGCGCTGTTCAGATCCGCCGCCACTGCAGCCTGTCAGGCCCAGTAAGAGGGCCAGTGGTAGCCAGCCGGGTCGTGATGGCGCAATGCGTCTAGAGTGGGGTCTGGTGGACATGGGCGGCCTCTTTGCCCGGTTCCGCGGGCAGCTGGCCGTGATTCGCAGAGGGGGATCGCCCGATGACGCACGACGACGAACCCCGTGTCCTTTGTCCGCGAAGACACGGCGCCATGAAGCTCTGCCCGACGGTCGGTCTCCTGGCTCGCAGCCGTTATCCCTCCGTCTTCCCAGGATCGTGCGCCCAAGCGCCTGAGATCCCAGTGACATCGTGGAGGGCCTGACTGCTTACAGTGGCGGGCCCGCGCCGGACTCTCACCGGCTTCCCGGAACCGCCGGGCAAAACGTAGTCTTCGTACGCCCCTTTCCCTCCGTTGTCAACGGATCTGGCACAACGTATGCTGCCTCATGTTTTTTTCCCACCTACGATAGTTCCGCTCTTGACGGACACCTACATGGCCGTCAAACTCGGCACTCTAGTTCCTAAGCGTCGTGGAGATACGGGAAGCATGATCCAGTCGCTGAAGGTCCCTCCTGCGTTTGACCTCGAGCCTGTCAACCTCCCGTTCCACAGCCCAGATGCAGACTCAGCCGCCTTCGAGCCCCAGGTGCGCTGCTGCACCCTGCACAAGACGCTGCACTCGTCCCTGGCCGTGTGGGAGTACACGCCCGGCGAGTTCGACTGGCAGGTCGATGTGGACCAGAGCGCCTGCGTGCTCTCCGGCCACGCGGAGGTCGACCTGGCGGACGGCCGAGTGGTATCCTTGCTGCCGGGCACGGCGATCTTTCTGCCCCGCGGACTGCATGGACACTGGGTCATCAAGGAGACGCTGCGCACGGTCGCTGTGCGCGGCAGCTGAGCAGGGTGAGGCGTGAGCACGGATTACTCTGAAGTAATCCGCAGTCTCCTCCCGGCGGTCTTCCACCTCGGCTACCGGATGACCTTGCGTGAGGAGGACGCGCTCCTCATCGTCCGCGAGACCTTCGTCCGCACCTACAAGAGCTGGCATGAGGGCGCGGGGCCCGAGCTCACGCAGGAGCAGCTCGAGACCCTGGTGATGCACAACGCCGTCGAGCTCGCCCAGGAGCAGCAGCGCACCCGCGAGACGCTCACCTTCGAGGAGCTGGACGCCATCGTCCGCGGCGACCCGACCCAGTCGGGCGTCCTCGATCACCTGACCGACGGCGAGAAGAACCGGCTCCTCTGGGAGCTGAAGCAGGGCTGCCTGACGGCGGTGGTGAACTGCCTGCCCGCCGGCGAGCGCGCGGCGTTCGTGCTCTCCGAGGTGCTCGGCGAGCCGCCCGGGCGCGCCGCCAACCTCCTCGGCATCAACGCCAGCGCCCTCAGGGTCCGGGTCTCTCGCGCGCGAAAGAAGGTGGGTGCCTACCTGGCGCCGCGCTGCCAGCACGTGGACTCCCGCAACCCGTGCCGCTGCCCGAGCCGCCTCGGCGTCGCGCTGAACCGCGGCTTCATCGGCGACGTGCGCGGCCGCCAGATCTCGCTCCGCTCGCGGCCCTTCGATCAGGAGCAGCCGCAGCACGACCCGGTGGCCATCTTCCGCGCGCTGCCCGTTCCCGAGCCGCCGGAGGGGTTGGAGGCCGAGCTGCAGCGAGACCTCGCCGCGGGCATCTGGGACTGACGTCCGTTCACCAGGACCGTCGCCTCACCTCGCGCCAGCAATCGCGGCGGTCTCATCCCGGAGCGGCGCCGCGAGGATCCGCGATTGGCCCTGCTCACCTCCTGCGGCGGCTCCGCGATAATTTGCCCTGCTCGCCGCCCCAGGAGCTCCGCGATGAAGGCGAATCGCTTCGCGCGGTCGCCCTCCACACGCTGCCGGTCGCGCTGGACAAGCGGGACAGCGTCTGAGACAGCGTCTGGGACAGCGTCTGGAATAGCGAGTCTGGGCAAGCGAGACAGCAAGGGAAGCGGCGAGCGCCGTGAGGTGCTACGACTCCCAGGAGAAGCCGTCCGGCTCCGTGGCGAGCGCGCGGGAGATCGCCGTCTCCTCGAGCAGGTCCTGCATGCGCTGCCCGCCGAAGCGCTCGATGATCTTGTCGTCCCAGTCGTCGGCGATGAGCGCCACGTCGCGGATGGTGGCGATCAGCTCCTCCGGGTCGAGCGTGTCACCGCCGAGGATGGAGTGGAGGAAGAGCACCAGGTCGCCGTCGGAGACGTAGGCGAAGGCGCCGAAGCGCAGCACCGCGTTGAGGCGCAGGAGCTGCAGCGCGAGGCCCGCCTCCATCCGCACCCCCTTCACCAGCTGGGCGACGCAGCGGACGATGGCCTTGTCCTCTCCCCAGGGCACCACGCTGATCATCACGTAGCTCGAGCCCTGCTTGACCACGTAGAGCTTGTCCTCGACCTTGCGATAGGCCTTGTTCTGGCTGAGCGCGCCCTCGATCACCTCGCAGGTCGTCCTCTCCGCTACGTTCATGTTCGCTCCTCGACGTGTTCGCTCGGCCGCACCCTGAGCGGCGACCGCGGTTGCATCGTGTGAAGGACCCTATTTAGCACAGCCCGGCCCCCGCGGAAAAGCTCTTCCGCCGGCTCGCCGGCGCCCTCCACATCGACCCTGTCAAGGCGCGGGACTGTGTGCTCTGATCCTCTGCGTGCGGCGACTCCCTCTGCTCCTGGCTCTCCTCCTCGGCGCCGGCACCTCGCCAGCTCGCGCGGCTCCACGCGCGGAGCTCTGGCGCTGGGCCGCCGCCGCCGTGGGCCAGCTGGTGGATGGCGAGCTGGTCGCGGCGGTGGGCTCGCTCGATCGCGCCCGGGCGGCGCGCGCGCTCCCCGAGCTCGACGCGCTGGCCGGGCTGGTGGCGCTGCAGGGGGGCGAGACGGCCGCCGCGCTCCGGCAGCTCGACGCGGCCATCGCGCGTCGCAGCGAGGCGCCGCTGGTCTTCTACTGGGCCGGCCGCGCCGCGCTGGCCGCGGGCCGCCCGGCGCAGGCGGTGAGCCGGATGGAGCAGGCGCTCGCCGTCGGCGGCGACCAGCCGCTCCTGCGCATGGGCCACGCGCTGGCGCTGCTCGCCGCGGGGGCTCGCCCGCGCGCCGAGGCCTCGCTGCTGCTGGTGGCGGGCGCCGAGCCGAACCTCCTCGACCCGTCGCTCTTCCCGACGCCGACCGAGGGCGCCATCGAGCTCCTCGGCGCTGTCCTGCGTGGCTTCCCGCCGGTCGAGCTGCAGCGCTCGCAGGGACACCTCCTCTACCGCAGCGGCCGCGTGCTCGCCGCGCTGCGACGCTTCCAGGCGCTCGCCCTGCGCTCCGCCGCGGACGCCGACGCGCTGCAGATGCTCGCTCGCTGCCTGCACGCGCTCGGGCTGCGGGACGACGCGCTGGCGATGGCCTCGCGTGCGCTCAAGGCCGCGCCCGACTCGCCGCAGGCTCACGCCGCGCGCGGCGAGCTGCTCCTCGAGGCCGGACAGCCGGCGAAGGCGATCGACGATCTGCGGCGGGCCGCCGACGGGCTCCCCCGCGACGCACGCCTGCTCGTCCGGCTGGCGGACGCCTGCGCCGCCGCGGAGCGGAGCGACTGCGCGCGCCGCTTCTACGGGTACGCCGCCTCGCGCGACCGCGGCCTGGCCGCCGCGCACTTCGGGCTCGCGCTCCTCGCGCAGCAGGCAGGCCGCGTGGCGGAGGCCCATACGGCGCTGCAGCGCGCCCTCGAGCTCGAGCCGGGGAGCTCGCGCTACCACTTCGGCGCCGCGCACCTAGCTCGCGAGCAGGGCCAGCGCGCCCTCGCGGTGAGGGAGCAGGCCGAGGCCCGCCGCGCCGAGGCGGTGGAGCGCCAGCACCAGCAGCGCACCCGCGCCACCCTCGAGCAGGCGGCCCGCGTCGTGCGGGCGCAGCGAGAGCTGGCGCGCTCGCCGACCTGCGATACCCGTTGCCAGGCGGCCGTGAGCCGGCTCCCCGAGCGGCCTCGCGGCTGGCTCCGCGCCCACCTGGCCTGGAAGGGCGGCGATCGCCAGCTCGCCAAGCAGCTGCTGGCGGGCGTTGTCGGCGCGCTGCGGCCCGACCTCCTCACCCGCGACCCGACCCTCCTGAAGACACCTGGAAAGACTGGGGCCGGGCGGACTTACGTGCTGCGAACCATCCTGCCCCTGGTGCCTGCACACCGCCTTCCCTGACCGCGCGCGGCAGGGCTAATAGAATCAGGCCGTTCCATGTTCCATGCCGAGGAGCTGCGTCACCGTCTACGCAGTTGCGTACATAAGGTTACATGTAGTACAAAGTAGGTCATCTGCGGGTTCCAGCGATTTTGCGGCGATACCGCCAAGGGCTCGCTGGTCCGCAAGTTGCTCGGAAGGTCAGCCATGATGATGAAGCTTGTTCAGCAGCAGGCCCAGCGCTCCACCCCCCCCAGAGAACGACGAGTCGCCGTGGTGCTCAACGGCAACGCCCGGGCGGTGAGCGAGGGGATCATCCGGGAGCTCGGGCAGGTGATCCAGGGCGAGTCGGTGTTCGTCTCGCGCTCCACCGACCAGTCCCGGTTCATCGCGCGTACCATCCTCCACCGCGGTTACGACGTGGTGCTCTGCGGAGGCGGTGATGGCACCTTCACCCAGTGCGTGACCGACATCCTCTCGCTGCGCCCGGCTCACCCGCCGGCCTTCGGCATCCTGCGGCTGGGCACGGGCAACGCCCTCGCCACCAGCCTCGGCGCCTCAGCCGCCACGCCGAGCGGGCTCGCCGCTGACCTCGCCCTCGCCCGGAGCGCGCCCGAGCAGCAGCTCCCGCTGCTCAGCGTCGACGGCCGCCTGGCCCCCTTCGCCGGCTTCGGGCTCGACGCGCTGATCCTCGAGGACTACAACCGGGTCAAGCGCTGCCTCGGTCACACCCCGCTCGAGGGGCTGGGGCAGGGCTCCCTCGGCTACACGGTGACGGTGGCGACGCGCTCGCTCTGGCGCTTCATGCTGGAGCCAGGGCCGGCGGTGACCATCCGCAACCTCGGCGCCCCGACCTGCCGCATCGACCTGCAGGGGCGTCCGCTCGGGCGGCCGGTGCCGCGCGGCGGGATCCTCTACCAGGGCACGGTCGCCATCGCGGCCGCCTCCACCATCCCGCACTACGGCCTCGGGCTGCGGCTCTTCCCGCAGGCAGACCACCGCAGCGACCGCTTCCAGCTCCGCGTCGGCAAGGTCGGCGCGCTCGGCATCCTGGCGCGGCTGCCCGCGCTCTTCCGCGGCGAGCTCGAGGACGAGCGGATCTTCGACTATCTCTGCACCGCGGTCTCCATCGAGTGTGCCGACCCGCGGCCGTTCCAGATCGGCGGGGATGAGGTGGGGCGGCGAGAGCGGGTGGTGGTCCGGCTCTCCTCCGTGCGCGCGATCTCGCGCGAGCGACGGGGCGATCAGCCCGCGGTCGTTTGACACCCCACAGCGATCTCACTACCATGACCACGGCCAGAGCACTGCACATCCGGTGCTCCGGGTGGCTGGCCGGTCCGGAGGTCGCGCGCAACCATGCGATTCTGCCCATTCTGTGCCCAGGAGCTGCAGGACGAGGCTGCGCACTGCGCCTTCTGCGGCAAGCGGCTGCCGAGCCGTGAGGCTTCACCTGTGCCGACCGCGGCCGCGACGCGGCCGTCCGGCCCGCCGGCTGCCACACGGCTCCCCGGCCCGTCGGCTGCGACGCCGCCCGGCCCGCCGGCCGGCGCGAGCGAGCCGTCCAAGAAGACGATCTTCGGCTACCAGCCGGCCGCTGGCGAGCTGCCGCGCACGCTGGGAGCTCCGCGGCTGACCCCGCCCACGTCTGCGCCAGGCTCCCCGTTGCCCCCGCCGCAGAGCGGAGCGGGCGCGACCGCCGCTTCGAGGGCACCGGCGCCGCCGGCATCGGCCCCGACGGCCCCGACCCCGACGGCTGCGGCCCCGACGGCCCCGCCGCCGAGCCCCGCGACACCCGCTCCGGTCTCGCCGCTGGAGGCCCGCCGGACCGCCCTCGGCCGCGCTCCCACCGCGCCGGTCGAGCCCCTCGGCGGCGGGCGCCCGGCCTCGTCCGCGATCTCGCCGACGTTGATGCAGGGGGCCATGTCTCCCCAGCCCGCGCCCCTCGCGCCGGTGCGTACGCCGCCGCCGGTGCCGCCTCCCGGGCCGGCCATCTCGCCGACGGTCTTGCAGGGGCCCACGACTCCAGCAGCCGCGACGCGGCCAGCACCGCCCGCGCTGCCGCCCACGATGTTGCAGACCGCGCCGCCGCCGCTGCCAGGGACGCCGGCCGCCTCCGCGCCGCCAGCTCTCCCACCCCGGTCGACCCAGGCGCCAGCCGTCCCGCCGCCGCCAGCCGTCCCGCCGCAAGCGCCGGCTGCCGAGGGAGGCGCGGCCGGGCCGCGGCCGCGTCCGAGCGCCGCCGCCGCAGCAGCGAGCCTGTCGCCGATGCCGATCGAGGGGCCGGCGGGGTTCTTCGGCGGGCTGCCCTACGTGTTCAAGGTGCTCGGCGCGCGTATGAAGCGCTCCTCGGTGATCGGCGCCTTCCGCCGGGAGATCGCCGTCGAGGAGAAGCGCGTCGGCGAGATCCTTCGCGACCTCGGCAAGCGCGCCCGCGAGCTGGAGCTGCGCTCGCCAGCGCTGGACCCGGTGATGGAGCAGCTGCACGCGCTCGAGGCCCAGCGGGCCCAGACGGAGAGCGGCAAGGGAGCGCTCGCCGAGCGACTGCAGGGCGAGGAGCAGAGCAGCCAGGAGCGAAGCGCGGAGTGCGAGGCCCGGATCGGCGTCGCGCAGGAGCACGTGGCGGCGCTGCAGGCCGCGCTCGGCCAGCGAAACGAGGAGCTGCGGACGGCGCGCCAGAAGCTGGCCACGCTGGACCAGGCGCTGAAGACCCAGGTGGCGCAGCGGGATCGCCGCCGCGTGGAGGCGTCCAAGGCGAAGAGCCCGCAGCAGCGCGAAGACCTGGAGCAGTCGGCCGCCGAGCTGGCGCTGCAGATCGGAGACCAGGAGCGGAAGCGCGAGGCAGCGGCCGCCGAGGTGGGGTCGCTCGAGCCGCCGATCGCCGAGCTGAGCACCCAGCTCGCCGACTGGCGGGGCAAGCTCGCGGCAGCCCAGCGGGATCTCGCCGCCGTCAAGCAGACGCTGGCGGCGGCCAAGCGCGAGGTTGGCGCCGAGGACCGCAAGCTCTCCCTCGAGGTCGCCCGGCTGGAGAAAGAGATCGTCGACAAGTTCCTGGAGCTGGGGCACCTCCTCGACGCTGACCGGGTGCGCCGGCCGGAGCTGGAGGAGCTCTACGGTCGCATCGATGAGGCCCGGACCGGCGTCGAGGCCCGCGAGGCGCAGATCGCGCAGCTCGAGAGCGAGCGCCAGTCCTTCGACCGTCGCGCGGCCAAGAATGGCAAGATCATACTGCTTTCGGCGGCCTGCCTGGTGGTGGCGGTGGTCGTCACGCTGATCATCCTCTTCGCGTTCGTCTTTGACTGAGGCCGCACGGGAGCGTGCGCGGCGTACCGGAGCAGCGATCGGCACCTCCCGCGATGTTTCGCAAGTCCGGATAACAATCCGGCCCCGCATCGGCGTATAGGGAGTGAGAGCAATAATGACTCTCCTGACGAGCAACCGGGGCCTCCTGGAGCAGTTCCGGCTGGGGCAATCGGATGCGCTCGCCGCCGTGTACCGGGAGTACGCGCCGATCATCGGCGCGTTCCTCTCACGCGGGTTCACCTTCTCGAGCAAGGGGCGCGCCTTGCGGTTCGCCGGCTACCAGCAGCCATTCGATCTCGAGAACGCGCTGCAGGAGACCTTCGTCCGCGCCTTCGGCAACCAGGCGCGCCTGGCCTATGACGGCCTCACCCCCTACCGCGCCTACCTGACCGCGATCGCCCGCAACCTCGTGCTGAGCGAGATGCGACGCCGGGAGGTGGCGATGAGCCAGCTCGTGCGCGACGCGGACGCCGGCGAGCTGGCGCTCGAGGACGCCAGCGAGGTGGGTCCGGTGCTGGCAGGCACGCCGGAGCCCTCGGGCGAGGCCGAGTTCATGCGCCAGGAGCTGACGCGCATCTACCTCAGCTTCGTCGAGGAGCTGGAGCCAGCCGCCAAGATCTTCTTCCTCGCGCGGTTCGAGGAGCGGCAGACCCAGGTCGAGGCAGGCCAGCGCGCGAGCCTCTCCCACATGCAGGCGCGCACCCTGGAGAAGAAGCTGCGCAAGAGCTTCCTCAAGTTCATGCAGTCGCGGGGCTACCTGGAGGGCTATCGCGGCGAGCCGGCGGTGGTGACCCCATGACGCAGCAGTCGTCCCGGTCGGAGGACCTGATGCACGCGCCCTGCACCTCTCGTTTCTCGGCGCAGATCGACTCGCTGCTGCTCGAGGAGCTGCCGACGCGCAAGCTGAAGCGCCTGCGCGAGCACCTCGCCGGCTGCCCGTCCTGCCAGCACCGCTATAACAAGATCGTCCTCGCCAGCCGTCTGCTCGAGGGCGGGCCGGAGGCGCTGGCGGTCCCCTCCGAGGGCGAGCTGCAGCGGGTCGGGGTGGAGGTGCTCGCCCGGACGCGGCTGGTCCCCGACGCGGCGCCGGCGCGGCGCGGGCTCTTCAGCTGGATCGCCGCCGCCGCCACCGTCGGGGTGGTGCTCGCGGTGGCGCTGCCGATCGCGCTTCGCCACGAGCCGCCCACGACGGGTCCGACGGCCGCCGTGGAGGCGAGCGGCACGGGCTCGCCGGTGACGCTGCCGCCGGGCAGCGGGGTGGAGGAGAAGGTGGCAGGGCCCGAGGAGCTGCAGCCGCGGGGACCCGCCGCCAGGAGCGCCCAGCGCGTGCTCGGGCTCCGCGCCTTCTGCCTGCGCCAGCTCCCGGGCCTGCCGGCCCAGGTGACCGGCCTGGCGCCGGTCACCGACCCCGCGAGCGGCAGCGCCAGCACCAGCAGCACGACCTGCGGCATCAGCGACATCCTCAAGTTCGCCTACACCAACCACTCGGAGCTCCCCTACCTCTTCCTGGTCGGCCTCGACGAGAAGCTGGCGATCAAGTGGTACGAGCCGCACCCGCCGGCGAGGACCTCGCTCAAGGTGCGGGCGGACGTGGTCGACGAGCCCCTGCCGAGGGCGGTCCGCCTGGCCGTCAATCACACGGCGGGCCAGCTCCGCCTCTACGCGCTCTTCAGCGCGCGGCCGGTCACCGCCGAGCAGGTCGAGCAGGCGGTGGCCAGGCTCCGCGTGGCGAAGACGCCGCTCGGGCGGGTCAGCGCCCTCCCGGTCAGCGGGGTTGCCGAGCAGCAGAGCATTCTGGTAAGGCTCCAGCCGTGAACGCGTGGCTGAAGAGCTGCAGCCGGCAGTCTGGGCTGCAGTTGGTTCTGCCGCGTCGACGAGCGGCCGCGGTCAACCAGCGGCGAGTGAGCTGAGGCGATGGCTGGCACTGTTGGTCGAGGGGGCTCCGCGCGACTGGCGCTCGTGCTGGCGCTGCTGGCGGCGACGACGCCCGCGCGCGCCGGCGCCGAGCCGCGACCCCTGCACCGCTACGTCCTCATCGTCGCCAACAACCGCAGCCTCGATCCCGGAGTGAGCCCGCTCCGCTTCGCCGACGACGACGGCGCCCGCTACTGGGAGCTCTTCCGCCTGACCACCGATCGCGTGGCGCTCTTCTCGGTCTTCGACGACGACACGGCGGCGCTCTTCCCCGCTGCGGCCCGGGCGGCGCGGACGCCCGACGCGGCGGCCATCTTCGGCACGCTGGCGCGCTGGAACGAGGAGATGGCGAGCGAGGCGCGGCGTGGCGGTGAGAGCGAGCTGATCTTCGTCTACGCGGGCCACGGTGACGTGGACGCGGCCGGGGAGGGCTACGTCAGCCTGCAGGACTCCCGGCTGCGACGGACGGACCTCTACCAGAAGGTCCTGGCGCCGTCGAAGGCCACCTTCGTCCACCTGATCATCGACGCCTGCAAGAGCTACTTCCTGGTCAAGCGCCGGGGTGGTCCGTGGAAGGACGACAGCGCGCCCGACTCGCATGACGGTGAGGTCCGCGCCTTCCTCAAGCGCGAGGACCTCTCCGCCTACCCGCGCGCCGGGGTGATCCTGGCGACCAGCGGCGACCAGGCGACGCACGAGTGGTCGCGGTTCCGCGGCGGTGTCCTCAGCCATGAGCTGCGCTCGGCGCTCACCGGCTCGGCGGACATCAACGGCGACGGACGCATCGAGTACAGCGAGACCCACGCCTTCATGGCGGCGGCGAACGCGCGGCTGGTCCACCCCGAGGCGCGGCTCAACGTCTTCGTGCGGGCGCCGCAGGCGAACCGCCACCGCCCCCTGATGGACCTGCGCAGCGCGGCGCGAGCGAGGCTGCTGCGCTTCGACCACGGCGTGGCGGGGCGCTTCTCGCTCGAGGACGATCGCGGGATCCGCTGGGCCGACCTGCACAAGGCGCCCGAGGTCCGCTTCGACCTCCTCCTCGACAGCTCCCGCGCCTACTTCCTGCACCGGCAGGACGAGCCGCGGCCGGAGCAGGAGGCGCGCATCAGCCCGGGCACGGGCCGCGTGGCCGTCGCGCGGCTGAGCTTCAGCGCGGCCTCGCTCGCGCAGCGCGGGAGCATCGATCAGTCCTATCGGCGCGACCTCTACAAGGTCGCCTACAGCCGCGGCTTCTACGACGGGTTCTGCGCGCGCACCGGGATGCTGCCCGTCGAGGGGCAGGGCGAGGTCCTCGCCTCCGGCGCGGACGAGCCGGGTGTGGAGGCCCGCGCGGAGCGGCCACACGCGCTGAGCCTCGGCTACCAGGCGAGCGCCGCGCTCCTCGACCTCGAGGGGGCGAGCCACGGGGTGCAGCTCCGCTACGAGTACGCGCTCCACCGCAACGTCACGCTCGGCGGGACCTTCGAGTGGGGCCGCTCGACCCACAGCTTCGACGGGCAGCCCTTCCGGCTGGATCGCGTCGCGGTGCTCGGCGGCGTGGCGGGGCGGCTGCGGGTGCTGCGCCGGCTGCTGCTGCGCGCCGAGCTCGCGCTCGGCTACCAGGGCTACTTCGGCAGCGGCGCCGGGCGGCTGCTGGGGCGCGTGGTCGAGGGGGCCGACCCGGGCGGCTTCCGGATGGAGGTCGGCGGGGGCGTGCAGGTCGACCTCACCTCGTTCCTCTTCCTCGAGGCGCGGGGCGGCGTCGGCGTCGAGCTGGTCAAGGTGGACCCCGACGAGCACGCGCACGTGGCACCCTACGGCGCGGTGGCGGTCGGCGCGCGGTTCTGACCGGCGCCAGTCGGGGCCGAGGTCGGAGCTCGTCGTCGAAGGGGGGCCTCTTGTCAGCTGGGGAGCCAGCGTCTAAACTCAAGGTTCCAAAAAAACGTTCTTCTGTTTGCCCTGCCGGTTCAGGACCGGCGACCGCAACTTCCAGCAGGAGCGCACGATGGGAATTGGTGACTTCCTGAAGCGCGGCGTGGCCGAGATGATGGTCGCCCGCCCCGACGAGGCGAAGAACTTCATCATCTACAAGCACCCCGACAAGACCATCCCGATGAAGTCCCAGCTCACCGTGGACTCCGACGAGGTGGGGCTCTTCTTCCGCGACGGCAAGCCCGTCGGGCTGGTGCCGCCGGGCCGGCACACGCTGGAGACCTCGAACATCCCGTTCCTCTCGAACCTGATCGACTCCTTCACCGGCGGCAACGTGCTGATGGCGGAGGTCTGGTTCGTCACCATGCGGGAGATGGCCGACTTCAAGTTCGGCGGCCGCATCGGCTCCGTCGAGGATCCCAAGTCGGGCGTCCCCGTCGAGACCATGGTGCACGGGACCTTCTCGCTGCGCGTCACCGACCCGCAGAAGCTGCTGCTCGGCCTGATGGGCATGCAGGTGGGCGACAACGACTCCTGCGTCCGCTGGATGCGCGAGCTCCTGCTGAAGACGCTGCGCGATCGCATCGCCGAGCTGCTGGTGAAGAAGAAGTGGCCGCTCCTCGACGTCACCTCCGGCGCCTACACCGAGGAGATCGAGGAGGAGGCGCTGGCCGGGGTCAAGCGGCACGTGGACGGCTACGGCCTCTCCATCATCCGCCTCGGCAACTTCGTCATCTCCATCAAGGAGGAGGACGAGAAGAACCTGAAGAAGCTCTACACCGACGCCGCCTACGTGCGGATGGCGGGCGGCATGCAGGGCTACCAGCAGTTCGCCGCGGGCAAGGCGATGATGGGCGCCGGCGAGGGCATGGCCAAGGGCGGCGGCGACGGCGGTGGCGGCGGCATGCTGGGCGGCGCCGGCCTCGGCGTGGGCTTCGGGCTGGCCAACATGTTCCAGCAGCAGGTGGGGCACCCGCAGCAGGGGCCGGGCGGCTACCCGCAGCAGGGCGGCTACCCGCAGGGCACGGGCGCGCCCGCGCAGCAGGGCCAGATGCAGCCGGCGGCTCCGGCGGCGGCGCCCGGCGGCGGCGTGCAGGGCAGCGGGGTCAAGTGTCCGGCCTGCGGCGCCACCGTAGCGCCGGGGAAGTTCTGCGCCGAGTGTGGCCAGACCCTCGCGCCGGCGAAGAAGTTCTGCGCCAACTGCGGCGTCGAGCTCCCCGCCGGCGCCAAGTTCTGCTCGGGCTGCGGCACAGCCGCGGCGTAGCAGCCTCTCGCGCTCCCCACCGCCTCACGCCTGACTGACACCGACGACGGCGGCCTTGACGTGCCAGCGGGCGAGGGGCATCCTATCTGCACGAAAGCTCCGAGGCCCAGGGTGAAACCCACGTCCATTCGCGTCGTTGCCGCGGTCATCGAACGGAACGGGAAGTACCTCATCACGCAGCGGCGCCCCGAGGCGGTGCTCCCGCTGCTCTGGGAGTTCCCCGGTGGTCGGGTCGAGGCGGGCGAGGATGACGCGGAGGCGCTGCGCCGAGAGATGCGCGAGCGGCTCGACGTGGCGATCGAGGTGGGGCGCCACCTCGCCACCTCCGTCCACGACTACGAGGGCTACTCGGTGACCCTCGTCGTCTACCAGGCCACGCTGCTCTCGGAGAAGATCGTCCCCGTCCGCGTCAACGCGTTCCACTGGGCCTCCTCGGACGAGTTCGAGCGCTACGACTTCCCGCCCGCCGACCAGGCGACCATGGACAAGCTGCTCGGCTTCCCGGCCGCGCGCAGCTAGATCACCGGTCACGATTCTCGAACAGTCACCCACGAATCGTGAGGTCGCGATTCTCGACCCCTCTCCGAGCAGGTGCGGTAACATGGCGAGGTGGATCCCGCCCTGCCGCTCTCCGACGCCGAGGCGCCCGAGGCGACGCTCGCGCGCCTCGAGGCGCTGATCTCGGAGCACACGAGTGACGAGGCGTCGGCCGGCGAGGTCGCCCGGCTGCACCTGCGCGTGGCTCAGATCTACCTCGGACAGCGCGAGGCGCAGGCGCGAGCGCTGGCGCTCGATCACCTGTGGGCCTGCTGGCGCCTGCAGCCCGGGGAGCTCGACGCCCGGCTGGTGCTGATCAGCTGCCTCGAGGCCGACGGCAAGGTCGGCGACCTCACCGAGCTCTACCGGCGCTCGGCCGAGCGCTGCGAGGACGTGCAGGAGCAGAACGCGCTCCTCTCGCGGGCCGCCGAGCTGCATCACCGCGCCGGCGAGATCGACGAGGCGCTGAGGCTCTTCCGGCGCATGGCGGAGTACGGCGGTCACCGGCTCGTCGAGCAGCGCGTGCGGGCGCTGCGGGCGCTGATCCAGTCGCTCGAGAGCGAGGGGACCGCGCGGGCGCCGCAGCGGCTCGAGGCGCTGGCGCTGCTGCTCAGCCACCTCCGCGGAGGCGAGCGCTTCGCCTGCGCGCTGGAGCTGGCCCGCGCCCACACCGACGCAGGCGAGCCCGACGCCGCGCACGCGGCCTTCCAGCAGGCGCTGGCCCTGCAGCCGGCAGCGCCCGAGGCGCTGGAGCCCGCGCTGCGCCACCTGGAGAGCCGTGGCGAGCTGGGCGAGGTGGTCCGCCTGCTCTCGGCCGCGATCCAGGCGAGCGTCGCGCCGCGACCGCGGGCGCAGCTGCTCAGGCGGCTCGCGCGCCTCTTCGAGGAGCGGCTCGCCGATCCCGGCCAGGCGGTGCAGCTCTGGTGGCACGCCTGGGAGGAGGCTCCGGACCCTGGCGACCCGGTCACGCTGAAGCGGCTGCTGGCCGCGCTGCAGCAGTGGGACTCGTACCTGCAGGTCCTCCTGCGCGAGCTGCAGCGCACCACCTCCTGCGAGGACAAGCTCGCGACCCTGCGCGAGCTCGCCGCCTTCCAGCGCGAGGTGCTGCACGACCAGGCCGCCGCGGCGCAGTCCTACGGCGCGATCCTCCAGCTCGCGCCCGAGGACGAGGAGGCGCTCACCGCGCGGGTAGAGCTCTTCGAGGCGCAGGGGCAGGAGGAGGCGGCGGCGATCGCGCTCAGGCGGCACGCCAGCCGCACGCGGGACGCCGCGCGCCGCGGAGAGCTGCTGCGGCGGCTCGCCCGGCTCGAGCTGCGGCGGCCAGCCCGCGGCGGCCTGCTGCAGGTGCTGCGCGGGCTCGACCCCGTGGACCCCGTCAACCGGGAGCTGGTGCGCGAGGTGCGCGGGCAGGTGGACGCCGAGCGCGAGAGCCGGCTGCACCTCGAGCTGGGGCTGCTCCTCCTCGGCATGGCCCGCCAGGCCGGAGAGGACACGGCGGCGGTGGTGGAGCTGGCGCTGGAGCTGAGCCGCTTCTGTCTGCGGAGCGGCGAGCGCGGTCACGCGAGCGACTGCCTGCGGCAAGCGCTCGAGCTCCAGCCGGGCCACGCCGAGGCGCGGGCCGCGCTCGACGGGCTCGGCGAGGAGGAGCGAAGCTCCGATCCGACGCCCGAGGAGCTGTCCGCGCAGGCCGAGGCGGTGAGCGGCGAGCGTCCGCTGCGCGCGGTGCGGCTGCTCCTGCAGGCCGCGCAGGTCGTCCGGCAGCGCGCGGCGGAGGAGGCCGGAGCGGCGGCGGGCCCCGCTGCCTCATCCCTGAGCGCCCCGCAGGGACGCGAGGACCGGGGCCCCGAGGCGGCGCGGGCCGCCGAGCTGCTCCGGCGTGCGCAGGCGCTCTGTCCCCTCGACGCCGAGCCCGAGCTGGAGCTGATCGAGGAGGAGCTCCGCGCGAGCGGGCTCGACGCGGACCTCGCCGAGCTCCTCAGGCGGCGCAGCGAGCATGAGCTGCATCCGCCGCGCCGCAAGCGCCTGCTCCTCGCCACCGCGCAGCTGCTGCGGGATCGCCTGGACGACGCCGCCGGCGCGGTGGAGGTGCTCGAGGACGCGCTCGCCCTCGACCCGCTCGACACCGAGACGGCCGAGCAGATCCGGGCGCTGCACGGGCAGCTCGGCAACCACGCGGCGCTGGCGCGGGTGCTCGAGGAGCTGCTCGCGGCCACCTCGGGGCGGGCGAGGGTGCCGCTCCTCGAGGAGCTTGGGAGGCTCTACGCGGAGGTGCTGGGCGACGAGACCTCCGCGCTCGGCCGCTACGGCGAGCTGCTGGCGCTGGTCCCCGACCACCCGCGCGCGCTGGAGTGCTGCCGCCGGCACGACGAGGCGGCCGGCGACCACCGCTCGGTCGCGGTCCTGATCTGCCGCGCCGCCGAGGCCGCCGAGGACCCGCTGCAGCGCGCGGAGCTCCACCGGGAGATCGCCGGCATCGCCGAGCGCAAGCTCGAGGACCTCGACTTCGCCATCGCGCAGTGGCGCCGCGTGATCGACCTCTGCCCGGCGGATACGGCGCCGAGGGCGGAGCTGCGCCGGCTGCTCGCGCTCGCCGGTCGCTGGCGCGAGGTGGAGACCGCGCTGCTCTCGGACATCTCCCGCTCGGTGCGCCCCGAGGAGAAGGTCCCCCTCTACCTGGAGCTCGCCACGCTCGCGCGCGAGCGGCTGCAGGACGATCGCCTCGCCGCCGGCTACCTGCGGCTGGCGCTGCAGCTGGCGCCGAGCCACCGCGAGATCCTGACCCAGCTGGAGCTGATCTACGAGCGGCTCGGCCAGTGGCGCGAGCTCGCGGCGGCGCTCCGCCGCCACGCGGAGGTGGAGACCGACGCGGAGGAGCGCCTGCGGCTCCTCCACCGCGCGGCCCGCGTGCTCCTCGTCCGCCTCAGGCGGGAGGACGAGGCGCTGGCGATCTGCCAGCAGCTGCGCGCCAGACACCCCGGCGACCGCGTCACCGCGACGCTGATGGGGGAGATCTTCACGCGCCGCGGGCTGTGGCGGGAGCTGCTCGCGCTGCTCCAGGCCCAGCTCGAGGTGGAGAGCGACCCGACCGAGCTGAGCCGGCTCCACCTCGAGCTCGGCCACCTCCTCGCCGATCGTCTGGGGGACGCCGCCGGCGCCGCCGCGCAGTTCGAGCACGCGATGGAGCTCGACGGAGGACGCGGCGAGGTGCTGCCGACGCTGCGCCGCTTCTACGAGGCCCAGGGGCGCTGGGAGCAGCTGGTCGAGCTGATCGGGCGCCGGGTCGCCGCGGAGACCATCAGCCCGCGCGAGCAGTCGCTCGCCTGCTGTGAGATCGGGCGCATCCGGGAGCTCCACCAGCAGGACACGGCGGGGGCGCGCGAGTCCTACGAGCGGGCGCTCCACCTCGACCCCGAGTGCCTGCCGGCGCTCTCGGCGCTGCGCGCGCTCGCGCTCCAGCACGGTCAGTGGCGCGAGGCGGTGACCCTGGGGCGGCGGGAGCTGCCGCTGACCGAGGATCCGGCCGCCAGGGCGGCGATCCTGATCGAGATCGGCGAGGTGCTGCACGAGCAGCTCGGACGCGCGAGCGCCGCCGCCGAGGCGCTCGAGGAGGCGCTCGGCGAGCACCCGGACAACCTGCAGGCCACGGCGCGGCTGGCGATCATCTACTTCGAGGCGGAGGACTGGGAGCGCGCGGCGCGTCTCCTCGAGCGCGTGGTGGAGGTCGGCGACGAGCTGCCCGACCAGCACGTCAGCTACTACCGGCTCGGCCTGGCCAGCGAGCGGCTCGGGCAGGAGGAGGAGGCCTTCAACCACTACGTGAAGTCCTTCGGGCGCGAGCCGATGTACCTGCCGACGCTGGATCGCCTGGTGGAGCTCTGCTACTCCCGACGGCAGTGGGACAACACGCTCCGCATCGCGACCGCGCTGGTCAGCACCTACGAGGCCCAGAAGACGCCGGAGGAGCTGGCGGAGCTGCACCTCCGGATCGGGCTCTGCGAGCTCCACCTCGCCGAGCGCGACCTCGCGGTGACCAAGCTGCAGGACATGGTGCTCGAACCGGGGGAGCTGCCCAGCACGCCGGATGAGGCCTGGCTCGACGCGGCCGAGTGCTGGGCGGCGACGCCGCTGGGCCGCCAGCTCCTGGTCCTGGTGCCGCCGGAGGTCCTGGCGCGCGCGGTGCGCTCGATGGAGCGGGTGATGATGCAGGTCCCCGACGAGCCGCGCGCGCTGCAGGTGCTCGCCGCGCTCTCGCTGGTGGTGGGGGAGAACGAGCGCGCGCTCCGCTACCTGGAGCGGGTGATCGACACGGCCGGCGCGCCTCCCGCGCTCGGCTCGGCGCTCCTGGTCTGCGCCGGCGACGT
This sequence comes from Myxococcota bacterium, assembly GCA_022710245.1. The sequence continues at coordinate 996 of JAKLHH010000002.1, read as the reverse complement.
GGCGAGCCAGCTGCTCTTCTCGCCGCAGCGGGCGGAGGCCTACTACCGGAGGGCGGTGGCGCTGCAGCCAGCCTCGGAGCTCGCCCGGCGGCGACTCGGCGCCTTCGACGACACGAGCGGCAGCGGGCCGAGCACGATCCCGCTGCAGCTCGTCGAGGGGACCCTGCGCGCCTCTCCCCCGCCCATCCCGCAGCTCCGGCGCAGCGGGACCCAGCCGCTGCCGCTGCGGATCATCTCGCCGCTGCAGCCGACGCCCCCGAGGACGCCGGCCTCCGTGCCGCGCCCCGCGCCGCGGTCGAAGCCGCGCAAGCCGGGCGACCCGTCGTCGTCGGAGTAGACGGCAGGTGGCTGCAGGTGCTCGTCCTCCGTGCGGCTCCGGAACGGAGCCTCCGTGCTCGCAGCCTGTGGGAGCGGCGCGGCACGGGTTTCCTGGGCACCAGAGCGCCGACAGGGCATCTGATCTCCCCGGCCGCAATGGCCAGGGCTCCAACTATCGAAGGCCGCTGCTCGAGGGATCGGGCAGCTCCTGCTGAAATCGTTGCGCGCGCCGCTGGCCCACCTCCTGCAACGCTCGGCCATCAAGGAGACCAACCATGTCGGCGCTCAAAACACTCGCTCTTGGAACAGCCCTTCTCGCTGGCGTCTGTCTTTCGTCGGTCGGCGCGGCCGAGACGCGGGGCTCGGTGAATGTCTACGTCTGCCGCAACAATCAGGCGGCCTACAACAACCTGAACGGCCAGGCAGCGTCCCTCGGCGCGCGCCTCAACTCCTACAACCAGCGGGCCGCCCAGCCCACCTCGAGCCCGGCCGTCTATCAGTCGCGGGTGCGGGAGGCCGCCTCGCTGCGCGCCGAGGTCAGCCGCTACAACGCCGCGGCCCAGCGGCTCGCCGCGAGCAGCCCCGTCCCGCCGAGCTCGCGGCGGTAGGGCCGCTCCGCGACGGCGCCGCCCGCGCCGGCGCCGCTCCGTGACGGCGCCGCTCCGCGACGGCACCGCC
>JAKLHH010000199.1 GCA_022710245.1 Myxococcota bacterium | reverse complement strand
TAGAGCTCGTTGTTGACCTCCTGTACCTTGGCCATCCATCACCTCCCTGCGGGCCCGCTCCCCTGCGGGCGCCGGCCCTCGACGAAGGCGCGGAGCTTCGTCAGGACCGCCGCCGCCGCGCGCAGCTCCTCCGCGCCGATCGCCGCCGCGAGCGCCCCCTCGAGCTCGTGAGTGCGCTCGTGGATCGCCTCGCAGACCCGCCGCCCCTTCGCCGAGAGGCTGACGTAGCTGCGCCGCCCGTCCCGCTGGTCCGCGCGCCGGAGGATCAGCCCCTCGCGCTCCAGCTCCTGCACCTGCCGCGTCACCGCGGCCGCGTTGATCCCGAGCTGCCGCGCGAGGTCCGTCACCCCGACGCCCGCCTCCGCGGCGGCGAGGAGGCGCATCAGCAGGAAGCGCGAGGCGGGCATCCCGGTCGCGCGCCCGAACCCGGACATCAGCACCTGGTAGGTCCGGAGGACCTCCCTGAGGAGGTGCGGCTCGTCGCCGCGGTGGAGGAACGCGTCGAGCGCTGCCTTCGATCCGTCCATGACCTCCAACCTGGCACAGATCGTTGATCAGGTCAATGACCTGTACAATGAAGACCACGACGCCTCGGCGCGGGAGGCGGCGGCGCGCCCCCCGCGAGGCGCAGGTGCTCGCCCGTCGACCTCAGCTCACTTGCAGCAGCCCGGCGGCGGGCTCACTCCGTAGTCGCACTCGCAGCAGACGTTCTTGCAGCAGCACTGGGCGAAGAGCTCCTGCGGGGGCTCGATGCCGTACTCGCAGGCGGGGCAGGTGTTGTGGCAGGTGTAGCCGGCGCAGACGTCTGCGTCCGGCGGGAGGGTCCTGTCCGTGCTGCGATCGCGCGAGGAGCCGTCCCGGCGCGGCTGGCCGCGGTCGCTCCGGGCCAGGTCGCCCGCGCGGGCCAGGTCGCCGCCCCCGTCGCCGACTGGCACCGACCGGCTGCCACAGCCGCCGAGGCCGAGCAGGCCCACGCCGAGCGCGAGCGCGGAGGCGAGCGCGGAGGCGAGCGCGTGCTCGCGCACCGCCGCCAGCCTGGGCCGGGCGCCCCTGGCCAGACGCTCCTGCCGGTAGTAGCAGTGCTCGTTCTCGTCGAGGCGGCCGAGGAACGCCGCGGCCACGCACTTGGCGCCGCCGCGACAGAGCGCGGCGTGCTCGCACTTGCGGCAGGCGCCGCGGAGCTGGTCCGGCGCCCACCGGCGGTTGAACGCGAACGCCCCCGGGTCGAACCAGAGCTCGGCGAGGGACCGCTCGCGCAGGCTCCCCTCGCGGAACGCGTCGCGCTCCCCCTGGCCCTCCAGCCGCCCCTGCAGGGAGAGGCAGCCCTTGACGCCCCCGTCGGACTCGATCCCCACCGCCTGCAGGCCAGCCTGACAGCCCGCCCAGCTCCGCTCCGCTCCACACGCCAGGCGCCGCAGCGTGGGCTCGTGTGGACCGAAGTAGCCCAGCGAGTCGCCGACGGTGATGGTCAGCGGCGAGCTCCGCTGCAGGCGGGCGATGGCGGGGATCACCTCGAGCAGCTCGCGCGGCTCGAGGAGCAGCCCCGACTCGAGCTGCAGCCGCCCCATGGGCTTGCCGAGCTGCAGGCGCCAGAGGTCGCAGCCGAGCGCGCGCACCAGCTCGTGCGTCTCGGGGAGAGCGCGCGCCGTGTCCTGGTTGAGGTGCGTCAGCGCGGCGACCGGGACGCCGGCCGCGCGCAGGTGCTCGATCCCCCGCACCGTCCGGCGGAAGACCCCCTCGCCGCGGAGCCCGTCGTGGATCGGCTCGGGTCCGTCGAGGGAGACGCCGATGTTGGCGAGCCCCAGCTCGGCGGCCCGCGCGGCGAGCTCGCGGGTCATGGTCGTCCCGTTGCTGACCAGGTTGACGGTGATCCCGCGCCGGACGGCGGCGCGGACCAGGATCGACCAGTCGGGCCGCAGCGTCGGCTCTCCGCCGGAGAAGGTGAGGAGCTGACACTCGAGCTCCGCGAGCTGGTCGATGGTGCGCAGGCACTCGTCGGTCGTCAGCTCCCGGCAGCGCCTCGCCCCGGCGTCGGAGCCGCAGTGCTTGCAGCGCAGGTTACAGGCGAGGGTCGTCTCCCAGACGCAGGTGCGCGGGCGGTAGGGGGGGAGCGTGCTCATCGTCGGGCCTCCGGGGTGGCCGCTCTGTTCTGCAAGACCTGCGCCCACGCCTCCGGCCGGGCCAGTCCCGTCGTCTCCATGCCTTGCAGCGGGCGGCCCTCAGATTCCTGAGGTGACCACCGCAGCCCCTGGTGGCCGCAGAAGAAGCTGACCAGCGGCAACCCCGGGCCGGGTGTCTGGGGCAGCGGGCCCAAGGAGCTCCTCGTCGCGGCCGGCGTCAGCTGGAAGAGCACGCCGGTGAACGGCAACCTGAGAGGGACGCGGCAGAGGAAGAGGCTGCCAGCCAGGGTCTCGAGGAGCGGATGATCGATCGATGTGAGCGCTACTTCAGCACCACCCGCCCCTCGAGGACCTCGCAGCCGCCCCGCCGGCGCAGCAGCTCGATCCCCTCGGCCACGCTCGCCTCCACGTGCTTCCCGGCGCGGCCGAAGCCGAGGAGCCTGCCCGCCTCGCGCGCCAGGTCCTCCTCGGGCAGCGAGACGCTCTGCCGCAGCACCGCGAGGACCGCGGCGGCTACCTCCTCGGGCGGCACCTCACCGGGCCTCCGCTGCTGCTCGGGGCTCTCGCCCGGACGCCGGAAGCGGTCGTGGCGCTCCGGGTCCTGGCCCTCTGCCCAGACCCACTCGCCGACGAGGCGCGCCCGCGTCTGCTCGAGGAGCGCGCGCACGCGGCCCTCTGCCTTCTGCGTCGTCCGCGTCAGCTCGAAGCAGGCCGCGATCCGCCGGCCGAGCAGATGGAGATGCAGCGGCGCCTCTCGCCGGATCACCTCCTCGAGCTGCGCCACGATCGCGCGGTCCTGCTCCGGGGCGTAGAGCTCCTCGCCGCTCCCCAGCACCACCGGCGCGGGGACCTCGGGGTACGGATCGCCCTCGAGGACCGGCGCCCTCGACGCTGCGGCGCCCAGGGGCGTGGAGCCGAGCTGCTCCTCCCGCTCCCCCGGCGGCGCCGCGCGCACCTCGCTCCAGGCGCCGCGCACCGCCTCGGGCTCGCCCTCGTCCAGCGCCTCCTGCAGCGCCCCCTCGAGCCGCTCGAGCTCGCGCGCCGGGTCGTGCCACCAGTCCGTCGACCAGAGCCGGTGGAGCCGCCAGCCGAGCCCGCGCAGGATCAGCTCGCGCAGCCGGTCGCGGTCGCGCGCGGTCTTCGCCGAGTGATAGCTCGCGCCGTCGCACTCCACGCCGAGGAGGTACTGCCTGGGCCGCTCCGGGTGCACCACCCCGAGGTCCACCCGGTAGCCCGAGCAGCCCACCTGGCAGTGCACCGTCCAGCCGCGCGCCTCGAGCGCCCGCGCCACCTGCGCCTCGAAGGGGGACTCGAGGTCCCCGGCCCGCGCCGGCACAGAGGCCTCGGCGATGGCCCGCGGCCCGCGCGCCGCGTATTCGAGGAAGGTCTTCAGGTGCCTCGCGCCCACCGCGCGCACCCGCGAGAGGTCGATGCGGTCCGGCGTCAGCGTCGAGAAGACGATCAGCTGGCAGCGCGCGCGCGTCACCGCCACGTTGAGCCGCCGCTCGCCCCCGGTGAGGTTCAGCGGCCCGAAGCTCATCGTCACGTGGCCGGCCGCGTCTGGCCCGTAGCAGACCGAGAAGAGCATCACGTCCCGCTCGTCGCCCTGGACGTTCTCCAGGTTCTTCACGAAGAGCGGCTCGGCCACCGCCTCGCCGAAGAAGCGCTCGAGCGCCGGGTCCCGCCGCCGCTCCTCGTCGAGGAGGTCCTCGATCAGCTGCTGCTGCGCCGCCGAGAAGGTCACCACGCCGATCGACCAGGTCGCGAGCTCGGGGTCGCGGAGCCGCCGCACCACCTCGCCCACCACCGCCGCCGCCTCGGCCCGGTTCGTGCGCGAGCGCGCCCGGTCGTAGACGCCGTCCGCCACCTGGCGCCAGGAGACCCCGAGCCGCTCGCGCGACTCCGTCGCCGACGGGAACGTCTGCAGGCCGTTGTCGTAGTAGTGGTAGTTGCTGAAGGTGATCAGGCTCTCGTGCCGGCTGCGGTAGTGCCAGCCGAGGCGCAGCAGAGGCAGCCCCGCGGCGCGGCACTCGTCGAGGACGCTCTCCAGCTCGGCGACCTCGTCCTCGGCCGGCGGCTCGTCGCCCTCGTCCGCGCCGAGGCGCGAGAAGAAGGTCGTCGGCGGGAGCTGCTTCGTGTCGCCCACGACCACCAGCTGGCGGCCGCGGCCGATGGCGCCGATCGCGTCGTGGGTCGGGATCTGGGAGGCCTCGTCGAAGACCACCAGGTCGAAGGGCGGGTCGCTGGTCGCGGCCCCGGATGACTGCCCCGCCTGGGCGGCGCCGCTCCAGGAGTCGGTGCCCAGGTACTGCGCCACCGAGAGCGGGCTCATCATCATGCACGGCTTGAGCCGCCGGAGCAGCGTCGGGATGGCCGCGAAGAGCTTGCGGATGGGGAGGTGCCGCGTCTTCTTCTCCAGCTCGCGCTGCAGGCGGCCGAGCTCGCTCCCGGGGACCGCGCCGCCCTGCAGGTCCGGCAGGCGCTCCGCCAGCCGCGCGCGGACCACCTCCCTCGAGAGCTCGCGCGCGCGGACGTCGAGCTTGCCGAACTCGTGCACCAGGCGGCCGTGCTCCGGGCTGTAGAAGCTCGCCAGGCGCGGCTCCTCCGCGGTGACGCCGGCGAGCCACCACTCGAGGAGCGCACGCTCGAAGGCCCCGCCGAGCGCCGCCGTGGGCACCCTGCCCTCGAGGTGCGCGCGGACCAGCGGCTCGAGCCCTCCCGCCTCCGCTCCGCGCCGGGCCCTCGCGTAGTGAGACCAGGGGCGGAGCTCGCCCGGGCAGCGCGACCAGGCCCGCGCCCGCTCGCGGACGCGCTCGAGGCACGCGGGCGCGTCAGCGTCGCCCCAGGCGAGCGCCTCCTCGAGCTGCAGGCGTGAGGCCAGGGCCTGCCGCTCCGCCGCGAAGGCGTCGTGCGCGCGCACGAAGGCCTCGGCCGCCCGCCGCGCCGGGCTCGCCTCCACCCGGAGCGGGCTCTCGTCGCCGGCGAGGAGTAGGAGCCGGTCGCGCCGGGCCGGCGCCCGCGAGGGCTCCGTCCGCGCGAGCGCCGCGCGAGCCGCCTCGTGGAAGGCGTCGACCCAGCGGACGAGCGCCTCGAGCCGGCTCCAGCGCGCCTCGCCCTCGCCCTTGCCCTCCCTCTCCCTCTCCCTCTCCCTCTCGCTCTCGCTCTCGCTCTCGCTCTCCCTCTCGCTCTCGCTCTCCCTCTCGCTCTCGTTCTTGCCCTCGCCACCCTCGCGTCCCTCGCCTCCGGACCACCCCGCGCCGAGGCGCTCCCTCGCGACGCCGTCGATCGCCGCGAGCGTGACGCGCTCCTGCTCGAGGGCGACCGCGTCGGCGAGCTCCTCGGCGAGGAGGCGGTTCGGGGGGAGCTTCTGGCCGGGTCGGAGCGCCTGGCGCAGGCGACGCCGCGCGCCGAAGAGCGCGAAGAAGGCTAGGAGGAAGAACGCCTTCGCCCAGCGCGCGACCTTCGCCGCGAGCGGCTTCACGCCGAGCCCGAGGAGCCGCCCCGGGTCGAAGCGCCGCGAGAGCCGCGCCTCCAGCGCGTCACGACGGCGGCCGTGCGCGATCCAGCCCTGCACCTCGCCCCGCGCCCGCGGCCAGTCGGCCTCGGACAGGAGCCTCGCCGGGGAGGCGGGGGCCTCGAGGAGCAGCCTCGCGAGCGAGCGCTGCTCGCCGAGCTCGCGAGCGGAGGCGGAGGAGGGCTCCGAGCCCTCCACCACCTCGGCGAAGGCCGGCGCGACGCGCGCGAGCTCCTCCGCGGCCGCCTGGAGCCGGCGCGCGCCCTCCGCGAGCTCCTCCTGCAGCGCGGGGGTCCAGTCGAGCGCACCCACGCCGAGCCACGGGTGCGCGGGCAGCTCGCCGAGCGGCGCGGCCGCGGTCTGCAGCCGATCCACCTGCTCGCGCAGCGCCTTGACCGCGGCGCGGCCGAGCTCGGCGGGCCGGCCCGCGAACGGCGTGACCACGCGCGGCGCGTCGCGCAGACCGATCAGGCGCGAGGTCGCCTGGAAGACGCTGAGCCCGAGCTCGCGCGGCCGGTGCAGCACCTCGGCCAGCGCGTTGAGCTCGGCGCGGCTCCGCTCGAGGTCGGCCGCCACCTCGGCGGCCTCGGCCGGCGCGCGGCTGCCGAGGGCGTGAAAGGAGCGCTGCAGGCGATCCAGCACCTCGCGCTTGCGCGCCTTGCTCGAGTGCAGCTCGAGGCAGAACTCGCCGAGGCCCACCGCCTCCAGCCGCCGGTGCACCACGTCGAGCGCGGCCATCTTCTCCGAGACGAAGAGCACCGTCTTGCCCTGCGCCAGGCACTGGCTGATCAGGTTCGCGATGGTCTGCGACTTGCCGGTGCCGGGCGGGCCCTCGAGGACGAACGAGCGGCCGTCCGCCGCGGCGAAGATCGCGGCGAGCTGCGTCGAGTCCGCGTCGAGCGGGGCGAAGGTGTCCGCCACGCGGCGCTCCGCGTCGAGCCGCTCGGGCCGCGGGAAGTCCGCCTGCGCGGGGAAGGGGCTCGCCGGGTAGGCCGGGTCCGCGACGAGGTGGCGGAGCACGTCGTTCTCGAGGAGCGCCCCGGCGCCCACCTCGAGGTCGTGCCACATGAGGAACTTGGTGAAGGAGAAGTGGCCGAGGAAGAGCCGCTCCTCCACGCGCCAGCGCGGGAGCTTCAGCGCCGCCTCGCGGAAGAGGCGCAGCACGCGCGGGACGTCCACGCCGGCCTCGTCCTGCGGGACCTCGTCGGCCAGCTCCGGGAGCTCGATGCCGTGGTCCTTGCGCAGGAGCTCGAGGAGCGTCACGTTGACGCGCGCCTCCTCGTCGACACGCCGGAGCTCGAAGGGGTCGCGGGCCGTGGCGCGGGTGAGCTCGACCGGGAGCAGCAGCAGCGGCGCCAGGCGCGGGGCGGGCTCGCGCACGCTGGCGGGCTCGCGCACGCTGGCGGGCTCGCGCACGCTGGCGACGTCCCCGCCCTCGCGCGCATCCGCGTCCCGCGCGCCCGCGGGCCGCGCGCCGGCGTCGCCGCCCTCCGGAGCGCGGCGTGCAGCGCGTCCGCGCCAGGTCCCCTCGGGGGCCGCGGCCTCGTGCCAGGCCATGCAGCCCACCGCGAGGAAGAGCGTGGAGACGCCGCTCTCCTCCACGCTGAGGCGCGCCTCGCGGGAGATCTCCAGCTCGCGGCGCTCGAGCTCCTCCCGGGTCAGCGTGGAGTGGAGGCGCCGCTGCGCGAGCTGCTCGAGGAGGAACGCTCGCCGGGTGTCCTCGCCGGTCCGCGCGTCGAGGAGCTTGCCGCTGCGCGGGTCCGCCTCCGAGAGGAGGTCGGGCCGGGGCAGGAGGCGGAAGGCGCGTCCCGAGGCGAGCGCGTCCTCGACGCGGGCGAGGTCCGGGCACTCGAGGGGGACGACCTTCTTCGTCTCCTTCACGTTGAGCAGGCGGTTCCGCGCCGTCAGATCGAGGAGGCGCTCCCTCCAGCGCTCGAGGCGGGCCGGCCGGGGCGCAGGCGCAGGCGCGGGCGCGGCGGTGGCGGACGCCGCGGCCGGGCCGGGGCGCGGCTGTGGGGCGGCCGCGGGCGCTGCCGGTGGGGAGGGCGCGGGCAGCACCGCGACGCTGCCCTGGGCCACGCGCGCCGGGAGCGGCAGGATCCGCTCGCGACGCGCCGCGGTCACGTCGATCGCACAGCTGAGGCCGTCCGTCGCCTCGAGGTAGGGCCCGGCCGCGCGCTCGGCCTGCTCGAACGGCGCGCGCGGCATGGCCGCCATCGCCGAGGCGTCGAAGAAGCACACCGCGCCGAGCTCGCGCGCCTTGAGCAGCTGTAGCAGGTCGTCGGTGCAGGCGAAGGGGAGCGACTCGTCCTGCAGCCAGACGCCGGGGAGGGCGTGGCCGCGGGTCAGCACCAGCCAGGGGTGCAGCCCGACCTGCTCGAGGCAGGCGGCGACCAGCACGGTCAGGTCGAGGCAGGTGCCCAGGCGGTCCGCCAGCACCTGCTCCGGGGTGCGGATCTTCTGGCCGTGTTCCTCGAAGCTCGCGGGCGGGTTCGCGTAAGTGACCCCGAGCTCCTGCAGCGCGGCGTAGATCGCGGCGGCGACGGCGCGGACGCGGAGCGGATCGCGGCTCTGGTAGCCCGAGAGCGCCGGGTCGCCGGTGGCGCGGCCGAGCGCCTCGCGGGCACGCGTGATCACCGTCGAGAGCGCCGGGTGGTTCGGCTGCACGAAGGCGGCGAGGAGCTGCGGGAGCACCACGGTCCCGCTCCACTCGTTCCAGGCGAGCAGATCGACGCGCCTCGTCTGCCGGCAGAGGCACTCGCCGGCGCGACGGACCTCACCCATCAGCTCGAGCGGCTCGCGCTCGACGGCGCTCGCCACGCGCTCGAGGCGGAGCGTGAGCTCGGGCGTCTCGACGTTGTAGGTGGCTCCCGGGGCGAGCTCGGTGAGGCGCGTCGTCCAGCGCTCGCTGACGCCGGCGAGCTCGAGGCCGAGCTCGAGGTCCGCGAGGGGCGCGGCGCCGCGGTTGGTGAGGCTGACGCGCTTGACGACCGGCACCGCGTTCTGGAGCATCGCCAGGTTCAGCGTGGCGCGGTGCTCGAGGCGGAGCTCGAGCGGTGCCGCCGCCTCGCTCGTCTCGCTCATCGCGGCGGCGGACGGAGCGGGGCTTGCCGGTGCGGCGCTGGCGGGTCGCGGCGTGCTCAGGTCGGTGCCCATCGAGCCGGCATCATCGCGCACCGGCGCCGGGACGACCAGGTCTGCGATGGACGCGCTCGACCCTGTCGATCCTCTCGCGACGTGCCTCCGCCACCTTGCTCAGACGGAGCGCCCGGCGAGTGAGCTTGGCCCGGAGCCGCGTGCGCTCATGCGAGAGCCATGGAAGGCAGGCGGTGGACGCGCTCAGAGCCGCGCGTCACACGCGCTGGCGCAGCGGGAGGCGGCCGTATTCACGCAGCTGGTGCGGCTGGCCTGGCAGACGCTCTCGCACGAGTAGTAGGTGCCGTGGTCGACGATCTTGCCGGCGGCGGTGCCCGGGCAAGCCGCGGCGCAGCTCCGGTACCCCGAGTCGCAGCTGGCCACCCAGACCGCGCGCCCCTCGTTGCGGCAGGACGCGTGGCAGGCCTCGCGACGGGCCGGCCAGGTCGGGTCCGCCGCGTGCTTCTGCGCGAGGGTGCGGTTGTCGACGGGGGCGGCGGGGGGCGCGGGCGGCAGCGTGAGCCGCACCGAGACCGTCTTGCCAGCTACCACGTTGACCAGCTGCTCGGCGCTGCGCCCCTGCAGGACCACCCGCACGCGGCGCAGGCCCGGCACCACCCTCAGCGTCGCCGGGGTGGTACCGGCCGGGTGGTCGTCGACGGTGATCGCCGCGCCGACAGCGTCCGCGATCACCGTCACCGTCCCGCCCACCACCGGCGCTGCGCCCGGTCGACGCGCGGCCGCGCCCGGCGCGAGCGCGAGCGCGAGGGTCAGGCGGGTGAGCTGGCCGTCGACGATGACCAGGCGGCGGGTCAGCGGCGCGTGCCCCGGCTTGCTCACCGTGACAGTGTGGCGGCCGGCCGCGAGCGGCAGCTGCGCCGGGGTCGTCCCGGGCGCGGGCTTGCCGTCGACGAC
>JAKLHH010000198.1 GCA_022710245.1 Myxococcota bacterium | reverse complement strand
GCGAGCGCCTCGGGTCGGCCGCCCTGCGGCTGCGGGTGACCGAAGCAGGCTCCGAGGAGCGCGGCGAGGGCGGGCGCGAGCAGGAGCGCTCGTGCGGACGGACGGGCGGCGCGGGTGACGGCTGTCATGAGTCCTCCGAGGGTGGTCCTCGGGGGAGTACTACGCTCCCCGGAGGGGGTTTTGTCCCTGGGCCCCCCCTCGAGCGGACATTCGATGATCCCCTCCGGGGGAATTTGCCCTGCTCGCCTCCTGCGGAGGCTCCGCGATGAAGGGCAAATTTCTCCTCCCCCGGCGCTGCGCGTATTCGCCCCGAGCCCACACCCTCCCCTACGGAGAAATTACTCCCCCACCGCCGCGCTCGGCGCCGCGACGAGGAGCACCCAGTCCGGGTGCGGGAGCCAGGCGTGGCTCACGTAGAGCTGCTGCCGGCCCTCGACGAGGACCGCGGCCTCGTCCGGGGCCGTGCGCGTGCGCAGCGCCGCCGCGAAGCGCTCCCTGAACCACTGCGGGAGCTCGCTGATGTTCTTGACCACGAAGCGCTCCTTCCAGCGCTGCGGGTCGGCCGCGTAGCGGCTGTCGATCACGATCCCGCCGTCGCGGCGGACGAGCAGCCCGCGAGCCTCCTTGCCCGCCGTGCGCAGGAAGTCGGTGAGGTGGGCCTGCAGCTGGTCGAGCCCGAGCTCCACGGCGACCGCGCCCACGCGCGCTCCGCCCACCTTGAGCGGGCTCCCGCAGCTGAGGATCAGGCCGCGGCCCGCCGAGTCGACGTGGGGATCGTTCCAGCGCGGCCTGGCGCCGGTCGACGCCAGGGCCGCCTTGAACCATGGCCTGCTGGTGGGGTCGTAGTCGGGCTTGTCGCGGTAGAGCCCCACCCCCGGGAAGGTGAGCTTCGCTCCCCGGGTCGTCGCCGCCACCGTCCAGAGCAGGTCCTCCCGCGGCCGGTGCGTCTGCGCGAGGTGCGCGGCGAGACGGCCGAGGCGCCGCGCGTCCTCGAGCGCGAGCTGCCGCGCGGCGCCCGTCGGACGCCCGGCCAGGACCACCGCGCCCTGGGTCTTCGAGATGGTCAGGCCGTAGCGCGAGTCCTCGCGAGCGTCCGCGGGGCGCCGAGCCGGATCGTAGAAGTCCTCATCGAGGTAGAAGCCGTCACGGCCCGCGGCCGTGCGTGGCGCGGGCGGCAGCGCGGCCGCCGGCGACGCGAGGAGGTGCTCGAGGTCCTCGCGGAGCTCGTCGGTCACCGCCTCCACGCTCTCGAGGAACATCGCGAAGAGCTCGGCGCGTGCCTGCACCGCGTGCGCGAAGAGCCGCCGCTGCATGCGCTGCCCGAGCCTCAGGTTGTCCTGGGCGAGCTGCCGCCCGGCGCGGGCGAGCCCGAGGTTCGACACGGCGAGCTGGCGCTGGCGCGCGAGGAGCACGACCCCGCCCGCGATGCTGGCGAGGACGGTCGCGACGATGATGATCACCAGCACGCGGTGGCGCCGCGCCCGTCGCGCGGCGGCTGCCTGCAGCGCGACCTGCCGCTCCAGGCTCTCGCCCAGCGACCGCGCCTCGGCAGAGACGCGGGCGCGCCAGCCCTCCTCGCCCTGCCCGGCCAGCTCCGCCAGCCCCTGCAGGTGCACGCGCGCCAGGTTGAGGTCTCCCTCGGCGAGCGCGAGGCGGATCTGCAGGGTCAGGGCCTCGAGCAGCCCGGCGCGGGCGCGCTCGTTCCCGGTCCAGAGCTTGAGCGCCTGCCGGAAGGCGCCGATCAGCTCGGAGAGCTCGCCGTAGAGCACCGCGGCCTGCTCGCCCGGGGGCTGCGGCCGGTGGTCGCCCCCGGCGAGGGCGCGCCGCCCGGCGCGCTGGCGCAGTCCGGCGAGCGAGCGCTCGGCGTCCGCGACGACGGTGAGGGACTCCGCGCGCAGGCGGTAGCCGCGCAGCGCCTCCTGAAGCTCCTTGACCGTCTGGTAGCGATCCTCCATCCGCGGGGCGAGGGCGCGCATGACGATGGCGGAGAGCTCGGGGGTGATGCGACGGTCGGGCGCGACCTGCTCCGGCGGCACGACCTCACCCTCGGCCGCGCGCGCGACCACCTCGGTGAAGGCGAGCCCGACGTGGGGCGGCCTCCCGCAGAGGAGCTCGTAGAGGATGGCGCCGAGGAGGTAGACGTCCGTCGAGGGGGCCAGCGTGGCCAGCTCCCCGCGGGCCATCTCCGGCGCCATGTAGACCGGCGTCCCGGAGAGGCGCGGCTCCAGCGTCGGGTCGAGGAGGTAGGGGTTCTCGGGGCCGAAGTGCATGGCGAGGCCCCAGTCCATCAGCAGCACCTCGCCGTAGGCGCCGATCATCACGTTGTCGGGCTTGAGGTCGCGGTGCAGGACGAGCTTGCTGTGCGCGAAGGCCACCGCGTCGCCGACCCTGAGCAGGATCTCGAGGTGGTCGTCGAGCGTCATCGCGGCGGCCCGCCTCGCGACCTCATCGTCGTCGGTGGAGCCGAGGAGCGCGCCCCAGGAGACGCCGCGGACGCGCTTCATGGTGAAGTACACGCGGCCGGTGTCGTCGCGCGCCAGGGTGTGCACCGGGACCACGTTCGGGTGGTCCAGCCCGGCGGTGATCTGCGCCTCGGCGATGAAGTTCGCGAGCGCCTCGCCCGCGCTCCCCTCGTCGGTGCCGCGCGCCACCTTCAGCGCCACCTCGCGGCGGAGAGCGACCTGGCGGGCAGCGCAGACGACGCCCATGCCGCCGTAGCCGAGCAGCTCGGTGAGCTCGTAGTGCCCGAAGTCCACCGGGCCGGCCTCGCAGGGCGCGCCGCGCGCGTCGAAGCGGATGCGCTTGCCGCCCCGCGCGATGTTCTCGACGGGGATCTCCGCGGTCCGCCGCGCCGCGAGCCCGCGCCGCGCCGCGGCGGGCGGGATCACGGTGGCGCGGGTGTCGAGCCCGGCGGCGGTCTGGGTGGCGCCCGCCTCGATCACGGTCTTCAGGAAGTGGAGAGGGATCGGCCCCGGCGCGGGGAGCGCTCCCGCCGTCTCCTTCGTCGTGCTGACGTCGGCCATGCAGGAAAAGTAGACTACGAGGCGGCGCGTGGAGGCAAGCGCCACGGGCGGGGGGCGGGCCCGCGGGCTTTGCCTGCTGGCCCACACGGTGCTACACCTCTGCGCGATCGACACCGAGGAGCAGCGCATGGCGGCCGAGCAGCACGAGCAGCCCGAGGAGCTGGACCTCTACCAGGACCCGCTCGAGCCCTTCACCCCGCTGGAGACCGCGCTCAGCGTCCTGCGCTGGGGCGTCGGCCTCGCGCACCTCGGGAGCTGGCTCGGGCTCTTCGTCGTCCTCGACCGCACGGTGATCTCGGGGCGACGCTTCGACCAGCTCGGCAAGTTCGTCTGCCGGCGCGTGACTGGCCTCGCCGGCATCCGCGTGCGCCAGCACGGCCTCGAGCACCTGCAGCCGGGGGCGGCCTACGTCTTCTGCATCAACCACGTGAGCCTGATGGACCTCTTCGTGGTCTTCCAGTCGATCCCTTACTTCCACCGCTCGTTCCAGGACGCGAGGCACTTCAAGATCCCCGTCTACGGCGGCTGCATCCGCGTCTTCGGCCAGATCCCCGTCGATCGCAAGGACAAGGCGCTCAACCGCGCCGCCTACGCGCGCGCCGCGCAGATGCTCAGGGCCGGCGACAGCTTCGTGGTCTTCCCCGAGGGGCACCGCACCCGCGACGGACGGCTCGGTCCGTTCCACCTCGGCGCCTTCCGGCTGGCCATCGACGCCGGCGTGCCGGTGGTGCCGATGGTGCTGCGGGGTCTGCGCAACATCTGCCCGGCGGAGGACTGGCGCCTCCGAGGCGGCGACGTCGACGTGATCTTCGGCGAGCCGCTGCCCGGCGCGGGGCTCACCGAGGCCGACGCGCCCGGGCTGCGCGACCGCACCCGCGCGGCGATGAACGAGCTCATGCGCGAGGGGGCGCGGCCAGGTCGCCGGTAGTCCCCCTGGTGCGCGAGAACAGAGCGAGCGTCAGCGGCGCCTGGAGGGGACCGCCTCGAGGTACAGCGCGTGGACCCTTCGCGTGACCGGCCCCGGACAGCCGCCCCCGACGCTGCGGCCGTCGACGCTGGTCACCGGGAGCACCTCGCGGATGGAGCTGGTGATGAAGACCTCGTCGGCGGCCTCCAGGTCGGCAGGGTAGACCTGGCGCTCGTCGACGCGGAGGCCGTGCTGGCGCGCGAGCTCCATCACCTTGCGGCGGGTGATCCCCTCGAGGATGCCGGCGGAGAGCGGCGGCGTCGACACCACCCCGCCGCGCACGATGAAGACGTTGCTCGACGAGCCCTCGGTGACGCGGCCGGCCGCGTCGAGCATCACGGCCTCGTGCGCGCCCTGCCGCTTGGCGATCCCGAGCGCGAGGATGTTGACCAGGTAGTTGCCGCTCTTGGCCCCTGGCGCCACGCCGCCCTCGGCCGCGCGGCCGGTGGGGACGAGGCGCAGCTCGGCGCCCCGCTCGTAGAGCTCGGCGGGGTAGGGCTTCAGCTCGGTCACGATGATCACCCGGCAGGGGTTGTCGGCGAGCGCCGGGTCGAGCCCGATCGGCCCGGAGCCGCGCGTGATCACCACCCGGCAGTACGACTCCGCGTTGCCGGCCGCGGCCAGCGTGGCGCGGATCTCCTCGACGAGCGCCGGCCGCTCGAGCGGGACGCGGATGCCGAGCAGGTCCGCCGAGCGCTGCAGCCGGTCGAGGTGCTCGCCCTCGCCGAAGGGCTCGCCCCCGTAAGTGCGCATGACCTCGTAGACGCTGTCGCCGTAGAGGAACCCGCGATCGAGCGGGGAGATGGTGGCGCTGGCCGCGTCGCCGATGACGCCGTTGATGGAGATGCGGGTGGTCACGTGCGCTCCTGCCTGGCGGCTCAGGGCATCCCGTTGAGCCGGTGGATGAGCGGGAAGGGCTGGCGGTCGGAGAGGTTCATCACCCAGGCGTAGGTCTGCCCGGTGGTCTTGCAGCCCAGCGTCGACGACGGCGCCGAGATCACCATCGGCCGCTCGGGGAGCTGCACCACGTAGCCGTGGTGGCGGTGCCCGTTGAAGAGCATGTCGAGGTGGGCCTCGGTGCAGACCTCCATCACCTCGACGGCGTTCCGCAGGCGCATGCCGACCTCGAAGGGCGAGCGCTTGCCCAGCATGAACGGCATCCGCAGCAGGTGGTGGTGCACCAGGCCGACGCGCAGGCGCGCATCGGCGAAGGCCGCGTCGTGGCCGAGCTCGCGCAGCCAGACCAGCTGCTCGTGGGCGACGGCGCCGCTCGCCGAGAGCGGCGTCCGCGGCATCTTGCACGAGTTGATCCCCACCACCGCCACGTCCTCGACCCGGCGCACGTACGCGCCGGCCTGGTTCGCCGCGAGCCCGATCTTCTCGGCGAACTCGCGGTAGCCGTCGACCTTCGCCGCGACGCGCGCCATGCGGCCGATGCGCGGGAACATGTCGTAGGTGTCGTGGTTGCCCGGGACGGTGAAGAGGCGGCCCGCCTTGATCCAGGGCGCCAGGTAGTGGAGCACCAGCTCGTAGCCGAAGCCGTTGTCGGTGAGGTCTCCGGTGATGAAGATGAGCTCCGGGGCGAGGGCCCAGACGTCGTCGATCATCCGCAGGAAGCGGAGGTTCGTGTTGGCCGGGTCCACCCGCAGCATGGCGGAGAGCTCCTCGGGCGAGGGGCGCTGCTCGCACAGGCGCTCGGTGGAGGTCTGGTGCCGCTTCATGGCGCGGGCGAGGAGATCGGTGATCATCTTCTCGTCCTTGCGCGGCCAGCCCTTGATCCGGTGCACCACGCCCTCGGGGTCGACCAGGCGGAGCTTGTCGGGGCGGCCCTTGCGGTCGCGCAGGCCCTCGATGACCCACCGCTGCCAGACCTGGAGCTGCTCCCAGCCCTCCTCGTCCTTGCGCTGGGTCCAGGAGCCGCTCTCCCCGTAGCGGGAGAGGTGGAGGTCGGAGAGGTGCACGAGGAGCATGGCTGCGGAATCCTAACGCGCTCGGCGGGCAATGCAAGGTTCGGGTGCCGCCCGGACAGAGGCCAAGCTCACTGCCAGCCCCGGAGCTCGCCGAGGATGACACGTGGCGGACAGGGATCACGCAGTGTGGTGAGGGCTTCGCGGCGAGGGTCAGGCTACTGGCACTTCTGGTTGGCCTCGGTGTACCGCACCTTGAGCGTATAGGGCTGGCAGGAGAACGTCGGCTTCGACGAGGACGCTGCCTCGACCTTGACCCAGAACTCCTGCGAGTCGTCCCACCCGCACTCGCCGTCCCACTGAAGCCCCTGCTTGCTCGTCGAAGTGAAGGTCTGGGTCGGCTTGGTGCACGAGCCCGTGTAGACCGACACCTGATAGAGCACGCCGGACGCGGCTGGCTGGACGAGCTCGACGTCCAGGTAGTTGCACTGCGGGTCCCCCGGGTTCTTGAACGGCCAGGGGATGCACGGCGGGATCGTGATCGCGCCAGACTCCTTGGCGATGAACTTGAAGTAATCGATGTCGCCCTGCGGGTAGATGGTGAGGCTCAGGCTCTTGGCGCTCAGGTCGAGCTCGGAGAGGGTGTAGACACGCGCCGTGGCGCAGTCGTTGTTCGTCTCGTCGCTGTCCCCCGCCAGGCCGTTGTCGACGGCGCCGTCGCAGTCGTTGTCCTTGCCGTCGCAGCCGAAGCCCGCCTCGGGCAGCGGCGCCACGTAGGTCGCGCCCGCGCACGTCGTCCAGGTGGGCAGCCCCCCCTGCAGGACGCAGCTCTGCTCACCCTGCTTGCACTGCCCGACGTTCGAGCCGCAGGGCTGCTTCTGGCCGAGCGGGCAGGCGCAGCCGTTCCACGGCGTCCCGTCGCAGTCGTCGTCGACGGAGTTGTCGCAGCTCTCCTTCGGATCCGGGAGCACCTCGCCGAGGCAGGGCTGCCAGACGCCCTTGTCGCAGGTGCGCTGGCCGTCCTGGCACTTGCCCACGTTGCGCGTCGCCGCCGGCCCCGAGTAGCAGGGCTCGGTCTTGCCATGCACGCAGCCGCACCCCTCGTCGACGGTGCCGTCGCAGTTGTTGTCGACCCCGTCGCAGCTCTCCGGCTGCGGCTTGGGCGCGTCGCAGTTCTCGAAGGCCCCCTTCACGCAGACCTCGGTGCCCGTCCCGCACTGGGTGGTGCACGCCTGCTTCTCGCCCTCCTGGCACTTCGGCTTCACCTTGGGCTCGCAGCTCCCCCACTTGCCGCTGGTGCAGGTCTGGATCCCCTCCTGCTGGTCCGCCGTCGTGCAGTTCTTGAACGTCCCCTCAGCGCACTCGGTGGCGCAGGCGGTCCAGGCGTTGTTCTGGCAGAGCTTCTGCCCGTCCTTGCCGTCGGGGAGCTTGCAGGCGAGGAGCGCGCCCTCGGTGCAGGCGACCTTGGCGACGCACTGGCCCCAGACCTGCGACGCGCAGGTCTGCTCGCCCGCCTTGCCGTCGCCGGTCACGCAGTCGCGGCGCAACCCGTCGGTGCAGCTGTCCTTGGCGGTGCACTCTCCCCAGACGCCGAGCTGAGTGCAGGCCTGCTGGCCGGCCTGGCCGCCGCTGGTCACGCAGTCGCGCTTCGCGCCCTCGACGCAGACTGGAGCGACAGTGTTGTCGCCGCAGCCGCCGGCGAGCAGCGCGAGGGCACAGAGCGAGATGAATCGTCGCGGCGCCCCGCACGTCGGGCGGTGGCGGGGAGCTGCCGCGACCAACAATCGTGATGACGTGAGCATCGCAGGGCCTCCAGCTCGGCTTCGAGGCCGGGATCTTACCCCGAGCGCACGTTGCTTTACAGCAAGGGGGACCACCAAAGCATCGTCACGAGATCACATCAGATCAGAAGGCGCGCAGACCGGTGATCGCCTCGCCGACGATCAGGGTCTGGATGTCGTGCGTCCCCTCGTAGGTGATGACCGACTCCAGGTTGCAGAGGTGCCGCATCGCCTGGTACTCGGCGGTGATGCCGCTGGCGCCGAGGAGATCCCGGGCGGCCCTCGCCACCGCGAGCGCCATGCTGACGCACTCGCGCTTCGCCAGCGAGACCTGGTCGGGCCGGGCGCGGTGCTTCTCGACCAGCTGGCCGAGGCGGTGACAGAGGAGCTGGCACTTGGTGATCTCGGCGAGCATGCCGACGAGCTTCTGCTGCACCAGCTGCCGCGACGTGAGCGGCGCGCCGAAGGAGATCCGCTCGCGGGCGAAGCGGAGCGCCTCCTCGTAGCAGGCCATCGCCGCGCCGAGGGCGCCCCAGGCGATGCCATAGCGCGCCTTGGTCAGGCAGGAGAGCGCCGCGCGCAGGCCCCTCGCCCCCGGCAGCAGGCTCGTCTGGGGCACCAGCGCGTCCTCGAGGACGAGCTCGCTCGTGACCGACGCGCGCAGGCTGTACTTGTGCTTGAGCTCGACGGCCCGGAACCCCGGCGTGCCCTTCTCGACGAGGAACCCGTGCACCACGTCGCGCCCGTCCTCCTCGCGGATCTTCGCCCAGACCAGCGCCAGGTCGGCGATGCTGCCGTTCGTGATCCACATCTTCGAGCCGCTGAGGAGGTAGCCGTCACCGTGCGCGACCGCGCGCGTGCGCATCGCCCCTGGATCCGAGCCGCCGTCGGGCTCGGTCAGGCCGAAGCAGCCGATCACCTCACCGCGCGCCATCCGCGGCAGCCACTGCTGGCGCTGCTCCTCGGTGCCGTAGGCGAAGATGGGGAACATGCAGAGCGAGCTCTGCACCGAGACGAACGACCGCAGCCCCGAGTCCCCACGCTCGAGCTCCTGCAGGGCGAGGCCGTAGGCGGTGGACGAGATCGCGGCGCAGCCGTACTCGTCGGGGAGCGTGGCGCCGAGCAGCCCGAGCTCGGCGAGCTCCGGGATCAGCTCCACCGGGAAGCGCCCCTCCTCGAAGCAGCGGCCGATGAGCGGCAGCGCGCGCTGCTCGACCCAGCTGCGCACCGTGCTGCGCGAGAGCGCCTCCTCCTCGGTCAGCAGCTCGTCGAGCGCGTAGAAGTCCGGGGCCTCGAAGCTCATGGCACACTCCTCCTCGCCTGCGGCAGCTAGCTATAGCTCAGCTGTCGTCGGACGCAACTGTCCTTCGCCGGGCTCAGGGCCCTGGCCGGGGGAGCGAGTGTTCCGGCGACGGCGACGGCGACGGCGACGGCGACGGCGAGAGATCGAGGGGAGCTACGGGAGGAGGCCGAGGAGGGAGCCTAGTAGTAGCAGCTCTGGTCGGCCGGGATGCACTGCCAGTAGGTGACCGCGTCCTTCACGAGCTGGGTGCAGAGCGAGCCCGCGGGGCAAGCCTTGCCGCCGGTGCAGTCCTTGCCGCAGAAGGTCTCGGCCTTCGGCGTCACGACGCACTTGGTGCCGGCGCCGGTGCACTCGCTGTTCTGCGGGTTGCAGTAGTCGCAGTAGCCGCCCTTGCTGGCGGGGCAGATCTGGCCGTTGGAGCCCGGCGGCACGACGCAGTCCGGAGTCTCGCAGCAGTCCTTGTTGAAGTAGAAGAAGTAGCACGCGCACACGGTGTTGGGCCGCGCCCCGTTGGGGAGCTCCTCGCAGTCCAGCACCTGCTTGCCCGTCTTCGGGTCGGTCACGGTCTTCCACTTGCCGTCCGGCCCGCAGATGACCTGGCCGTAGCCGCAGTAGACCTTGCCGTCACACCACATCTTCTGGTTGGGGATGCACTCGGTGCCCGGCTTCTTCGGCGGCTGCTGCACGCACACCGCGCCCGAGTCGTTGGTGCTGCTG
>JAKLHH010000197.1 GCA_022710245.1 Myxococcota bacterium | reverse complement strand
GCATCACCTCCACGAGCGACCTTCCGTCGCTGCAGGAGGCGAAGAGATCACGGACCCAATCCACTGTCGATCTCGAACTCACAAGTGATCGGAATTGCTGAACCAACAAACCGATCGGTGATCTAGCCGCGGACGCGAAGCGCGGAGAGGGTGGAGGCGGTGTCCGCCCCCTCGTAGACCACCTGGTGGAGCGCGGAGAGGAGCGGGAAGTCGGCCAGCGCGAGCCGACCCGCGGCGACCAGCTGCCCGAGCAGCTCCCAGCCGGTGCGCAGCGCCGGGTAGCCCTCGGTGAGCTCCCCCGCGCGCCCCATCTCCTCGGCGACCCTGGCCGGCGGCTCCCCGCGGCCCACGCGCTCGCCGTAGGCGCGGTTGCGGCCCGCGGCGGCGGTGACGTGCAGGTCGCCGACCCCGGCGAGGCCGAGCGCCGTCTCCCTGCGGCCGCCCATCGCCACCACCATGCGCGTGATCTCCTGCACCGCCTGGCTGAAGAGGAGCGCCTTGGTGTTGTACATCTCCGGGTGCCCGAGCAGCTGCAGCCCGTCGCAGAGGCCGCTCGCGGTGGCGTAGGCGTTCTTGAAGGCCGAGCAGGTCTCGGCGCCGGCGAGGTCGTCGCTGCGGGTGATGGTGTAGTACGGCGCCTCGAGCCAGTCCGCGCAGCGGTCGCGCGCCGCGGCGTCCTCGGCCGCGTAGATGACCGAGGTGGAGATGCGCCGCGCGACCTCCATCGCCTTGCAGGGGCCACCGATGGCGATCCACGGGCGGTCCTTGCCCGCGGGCCGGAGCAGGCGCTCGCGCACCGTGCGCGAGATGCGCTCCTGCTTGCCCGCTGCGTCGAGGAGGAAGCCCTTGGTCACCGAGAGGAGCGGCCCCGAGGCAGGCAGGTGCGGGAGCGCCCGCTCGAGCACCGGCACCACGCCGTCGGAGTTCACCGCGCAGACCACCGCGTCGGCGCCGGCCAGCGCCGCGGCGAGCTCGCTCGCGGGGAGCACCTGGAGGCCCGCGGGCAGGCGGAGCTTGAGGCGCGGGTGCGGCTCACCACGCAGCACCGGCGCGACCAGCGCGTCGTCGAGCCAGGTGCCCCAGAGGCGGACGGTATGGCCGCGCTCGGCCGCGACCAGCGCGAGCGCGGTCCCCATGTAGCCGGCGCCGAGGACGCAGAGCGTCGCCATCCCGGTCACTCCTTGCCGAGGAGCGCCACGATGCGCTCGATATCAGCGTCGATGCCGATGCCGGTGAGGAAGGAGACCGTCTGCACCACCGGCACCGGGAAGCTGCTGCCGAGGAGGGTGGTGGTGACGATCAGATCGCAGTCCCGCACCTTGAACGCGACCTCGGTCGCCTTGCACTGGTCGACGCGGACCGCGATGCCCCGGGCGGCGAGCTTCTCCTCGATCTTCTTGGCGGCGACGGTCGAGGTCGCCACGCCGGCACCGCAGACCACCAGGATCCTCTTCATCACGGTCCTCCCGGCGCCTCCTCGAGCAGCTGCTCGAGCGCGGCGCGTTCAGTGAGCCCGAGCGCGCGGGCCGCGAGGGCCTCGAGCGCGGCCGGGGTGAAGCCCTCGAGCGCGGCGCGGACAGCGGGGAGCCGCGCCGGCGCCAGCGAGAGCGCGTCGACGCCGAGGCCGACGAGCAGCGGCGCGGTGCGGGGGTCGCCGGCGAGCTCGCCGCAGACCCCGCACTCGATCCCGGCCGCGCGAGCGGCGCGGGCGACCGCGACGAGCAGGCGCAGCACCGCCGGGTGCAGCCCGCTGCCGCCCGCCTCCCGGTCGGAGGCGGTGACGTACTGGGCGAGGTCGTTACTGCCCACCGAGAGGAAGGCGCTCCGCGGCGCCAGGTCGTCGACGAGGAGCGCCGCCGCCGGGGTCTCGATCATGCTGCCGAGCGGGCAGCCGGCCGGCGTCAGCGCTCGCACCGCCTCGAGCTCCCCCGCGTCGACGAGCATGGGGACCATCGCCTTGAGGTCGCAGCCCGTGGCGCGCCGGGCGGCGGCGATGGCCTGGAGCTGCGCCTCGAGGACCGCCGGGTGCTCGAGGAGCAGGCGCACGCCGCGGCGCCCCAGCGCGGGGTTCGGCTCCTCAGCGGGCGCCGGCAGGAAGGCGAGCGGCTTGTCGGAGCCCGCGTCGAAGAGCCGCACCACCACCGGGTGCGGGGCCAGCGCGAGCGCGAGCGCGGCGTACGCCTCGGCCTGCTCCTCGCGCGAGGGCGCCTGCGCGCGTCGCGCGTAGAGGAGCTCGGTGCGGACCAGGCCGCTCCCCTGCGCGCCGAGGCGCCGCGCCGTGGCGAGGTCCCCCGGCGCGCCGAGGTTGGCGCGGAGGGCGACGCGGAGCTGCTGGCGCTGCGCGCGCGGCTGCGCCGCCGGACGCCGCGCGGGCTCGACCGCGTCCGTGGCGCGGCACACGAGCCCCGTGTCACCGTCGACGCAGATGCGCTCGCCTGAGGTGATCCAGCCGAGCGCCGGGGCGGGCGCGAAGACGAGCGGCACACCCCGCCCACGCGCGACGATGGCCGCGTGCGAGGTGGGACCGCCGCGCGCGGAGATGACGCCAGCCACCCGGGAGAGGTCGAGGAGCGCGAGCCGCGACGGCGTGGCCTCCTCGAGGATGAGGATCAACGGCTCCTCCGTGTCCGGGCCGGCCTCCTCCGCGAGGCCGAGCGCGAGGAGCAGTCGGTCGCGCACGTCCGCGACGTCCGCGTGGCGCTCGGCGGCGAAGCCCGCGCCCAGCTCGGCGAAGCCCGCCTCGAGCGCGGCGAACTCGTCGACGATCGCCGCCTCGGCCGCGGCCCCCACCGCGACGCGCGCCGCGAGCGCCTGCTGCAGGCCGGGGTCGTCGAGCAGCGTCCGCTGGGCGGCGAAGATCTGCGAGAAGGGATCGTCCGGCTGCAGCAGCGCCTCGGTCGCCGCCTGGGCCGCTGCCCGGGCGCGCTGCAGGCGGACGGCCTCTGCCTCCGCGCCTCGCGAGGGCGCCCACTCGCGCGGTCTGCCCGCCTCGCGGTGCGCCCTCCCGGGCGCCCCGGGCTCGCCGCGCGTCGAGCTCCGATCGGACGGAGGGAGCGCCGCGGGCGGCGGAGGCGCGGCGGGCGCTGCCACCCGCGAGGCGGCCAGCGGCTGCGGCGGAGGGAGCGCGAGCCCCGGAGAGCTTGGCGAGCCGAGCAGCCCCCCCAGCGCCTCGAAGGTGGCCTCGTCCTCGTCGTCCTCGTCGTCCTCGCGCGCGGGCACGGGCGGCGATGGGGGTGCCGGCGGCGTGGCCGTCTCCTCAGCCGCGGTGGCGAGCAGGGCGGCGAGCAGCTCGAGCCCGGCCTCCTCGTC
Source organism: Myxococcota bacterium (assembly GCA_022710245.1). Next base: position 6,421 of record JAKLHH010000197.1, on the reverse strand, counting down.
GGCGCCCTCGACGGTCAGCGTCACCTCGGCCCCGGCCGGCACACCGAGGAGGAGGAGCGAGGTGACGTTTCGCCCGTCCACCTCGCGCGCGCCGGAGCGGAGGCGGACCGTCGAGGTGAGCCCACGCGCCGCGCGGACGAAGCGGTCGAGCGGCCGCGCGTGGAGGGCCAGGCCGGTGCGGAGCGTGCGCCGCAGCATGGCTCAGGCCGTCGGGGGCGCAGCGGGCGCGGGCGCGGCCTCGAACTGGCGCTTCACGTCGTGGCGCACCCAGAACCAGCAGCCCGCGTAGAGCACCGCGCTGCCGAGGGCCCAGAAGAACTTCCGCGACCGCACGTCGCAGAGGCGCAGGATGATCCAGGGGACGACGTGGCTGCCGAGCGCGATGCCGGACCACTGCATGTAGGCCGCCGCGCCCGCCACCTTGGGGTCGAACCCGGCCGCCCGCGCGAGCTGCGTCGTCGGGCCGGCGAGGTCGCTGCCGATGTAGAGGATCGCGATCACCACCAGCGTGCCGTTCACGAGCCCGCGGAAGATGTTCCCGCGGCTCGCGGCCACCGCCCAGATGATGTAGAAGGCGAGCACCGCCAGGTCGGCGAAGGGGAGCATGCGGTTGCCGGGCAGCGCCACGGCGAGCGCCAGCGAGAGCGGCACCAGGAGCAGCGCCACCGCCATCCCCGAGGGGTGCGCGATCACCACCGCCGCGTCGAGGCCGATATAGAGGCCGCGCCCCGGGAAGCGCTTCTGGATCAACGCGCGCGCGCCCTCGGCGATCGGGATCAGCCCCTCCATCAGCACCGCCACCATGCGCGGCAGCAGCACCAGCACCGCCGCCATGGTCACCGAGAGGAGCAGCGTGCTCTTGATGAAGGCGCCCCAGTCGCCGCTCTGGCGGAGCGCCGGCAGGCGCCCGAGCGCCCCGATCAGCAGCCCCAGGATCGCGCCCATCGTGATCGGCTCGCCGAGGAGGCCGAGCCGCTTGCGGATCCCCTCGGGCGAGATGGTGATGCGGCTGAGGAGCGGGAGCCGCGCCTCGAGCCGCTCGAGCGCGTACATCAGCGGGGCCCAGTTCACTGTCTCGGTGTGCGGCAACGAGATGCCGGGGAGGCCGAAGTGGTGCTCGACGGCGGGCGCCGTCCAGTCGGCGAGCTTGAAGATGACCGCCGCGGTGACGCAGGCGGCGACGACGCCGAGCCCGCGCGAGCCGGTCACCACCTCGACGAGCGCGCCGGTGTAGATGAAGTGCCAGTAGTTCCAGAGGTCGACGTCCATCGTGCGCGTCGTGCGCGTCAGCAGCATGAGGACGTTGAGGACGAAGATGGCGGGGATCAGCACGAGCGCGATCGGCGAGGCGAAGCTCGCGAACGAGCCCACCGGCCAGCCGACGTCGAGGACGTCCAGCTTGAGGCCGAGCGCCGAGGAGAACGACCGGGCCTCGGGCCCGACGGTGTCGACCAGGAGCTTGAGCACCAGCCCGATGCCGATGAAGCCGACCCCGATGGTGAGCCCGGCGCGGAGGCTCCGCGCGGCGCCCTGACGCAGGGCGAGCGCGAAGAGGCTGAGGATGATGGGCATCATCACCGCGGGCCCCAGGTCGAGGACGAAGCGGACCGCGCCTGCGAGCGCGCCCAGCGGCGCGGCCAGCGCGCCGAGGAGCCCGGCGCCGCTCACGGGCGCTCCTCGAGGAGCGCGAGGAGCGCGTCGGGGTCGGCGCTGGCGCAGAGACGATCGACGAAGGAGTCGTCCTGGAAGCGCTCGAGCAGCCGGACGAGCTCGCGCTGCGCGCTCTCGTGGTCCGGCAGGGCGAGCATCGCGACCACCTCCACCGGCAGCTCGGAGTCGGGGTTCCCCATCTCGCGGAAGGTGAGCGGCTGCGCCAGCGTGCAGACCGCCACCGCCGGCGCCAGCACGTGCTCGGGGTCCGCGTGCGGCAGCGCGACCTTGCGCCCCGCGAGCGGCAGGGCCGTCGGCGAATCGGCCTCGCGGGCCAGCACGGCCCCCTCGAAGGTGTCGCGGACCAGGCCGAGCCCGGCGAGGCCGCGCGCGAGCGTGGTCAGCGCCTCCGACGCGTCAGCGACCTGCAGCGCTGCCCAGCACAGCTCCCGCCTGAAGAGGCTTGCCACGTCGTGAGCTTAGGGGTGCGGCTTTGGAGGTGTCAAGCAGACGTGCGGGACGTGTGGAGGTGCGCCGAGCGGCGGGACGTCCGACGCGAGGCCGGCGGCTCAGAGCAAGCAGAGCCCCACCTGCAGGCACTGCTTCTTTGCCTGCGCGTCGAGCGCGCACTGCAGCTTGGTCGTCGCCAGGCTCGCGCAGGCCACGATGCAGGTCACCGTCTGCCCCTGCGGGACCAGCTTGCAAGTGTCCGTCATGTAGCTGCAGAGGCTGAGGCAGGCGAACGGTGAGGGCGGCGGCGGCGGCTTCGCTGGCAGGTTGCAGGCCTTGAGGTCGGTGCAGGAGAACTTCTTCCCGGCGTTGACCGCGCACTGGCGGGTGGTCGCGGGCATCTGCATGCACCAGGTGAGGCACTGCTGTCCCTCGAGCGGCGAGAAGACGCTGCAGGTGGTGACGAAGGCGCAGAGCACCGCGCACTCCGCCGACGCCGTGACCGTCGTCACCCGGGGGCCAGCCACGTTGTTCGTCTCGTCGGACTCGGCCACCGTAGTCAGGGTGTCGGCGAACGCCCAGGAGGCGTAGACCCCCACCGGCACGCTCTTGTAGGTCTTGGTGTAGGTCTGGCAGGCGCCGGCCGCGAGCCCGAGGACGTAGGAGTCGGTGTCGCCGAGCTGGAGCGGCCCCGGCGCGAGCAGCCGGTTGTAGTAGAAGTCGAGGCGGAAGAGGAACGCCGGGGCCTTGCCGATGTTGCAGACCTGCGCCGTGTACTGGAGGTCGCTGCCGACGAGCTGCGCGTCGAACTGCTGGACCACCAGGTCGGGCGCTGCCGGCGCCGCGATCTCCGACTTGACCGGGCCCGCGACGTTGTTGGCCTCGTCGGTCTCGGCGAGGACGCCGGAGACGTCGACCTGCACCCAGCTCTGGTAGGTGCCGACCGGCGTGTTCACCCGCTGCAGGATGAAGGGCGCGCAGTCGCCCGGCGCCAGCCCCGCGCTCTTCGCGCTCTGGTCGCCCGGCTGCTTCGCCTTCGGCGCGGCGGCGACGTTGTAATAGAGGTCGACCGTGAAGGCGTCGGAGGCGCCCTGGCCCAGGTTACACACCTTGAAGGTGTAGCTGATGGTCGTCCCCTTCACCGAGGCGACCAGGTCTCCGGCTGCGAGGTCGGGGAGCGGCGGCTTCTTGATGCAGGCGGCGGCGGCCTGGCAGTCCTTGCTCCCGCCGCACATGAGCGCGCCGAGACAGCCCCGCACCGGCGCTCCCCAGGCGGCGCAGGCGGTCTCGCACTCGTGCTCGGTCCCCTCGTAGAGCCCGCAGTCGAGGACCAGGCTGCAGAGCGCGCTGCACGGCGGGGCGCACACCCCGTCCCAGGTGCGGAGATCCGTCGGCCCAGCCTCGTGAGGACGCGCCTCGGCCCTCGTGTCCGCGCGCGCCTCGAGCCCAGGCCCCCGGTCCACGTGGACCGACGCCTCGGGGAGCCCCGCCCCGTCGGAGGTGGCGGGTACGGGGCTGCGGCCGCAGCCGACGAGCACCACGATCAGGCCGGCGAGGATCGAGGAGCGACTCGGCGTCATGACAGCCTCCAGGGTGGGCGTGCGTTGCGCGTGGAGCTTACCGCAAATGAGGCGGGCAGGCCTAGCTGGTCACCCGCGGCGCCGCTCAACTGCCTGGGCACCGTTGCGCATCACCACGCATCACCGCGTGCCGCTCGGGGCGCAGGCGGGCGCCGGCTCGGCCAGGCGAGGCTGCAGCGCCCAGCCATGGGCGCGCGCCCGTCGCCGCAGGGCCGGGTCGTCGCGGTCGACGAGCACGCCGAGCTCGGCGGCGTCGAGCATCTCGGTGTCGCTCGCCGAGTCGCCGACGGCGAGGAGCGGGCGGACGCCGATGCGCTGGCGGATCGCCTCGACCTTCCCTGCCCCCGTGGTCAGCGGTGGGAGCACCGTGTCGGTGTAGCGGCCGCCCTCGAGCCGGAGCCGGTTGCCGATCACGCGGCTCGCTGGCACACCGAGGTGCGGCGCGAGCTTCTGCACCACGCGCTCGGGGGAGGCGGTCACCACCCAGACCTCGAAGCCGCGCGCGGTGAGGCGCTCGATCAGCGCGCGCTGCGCCGGATAGGGGCGCACGCCGCGGCCGTGCCGCTCGCCGGAGAGCGTGAAGCTGCAAGGCGGCCGGGCGAGCTCCTGGCCGACGACCTCGCCCGCGAAGCGGTCGAGCTCCGCCGGAGTGAAGCCAGCGAAGAGGCGGATGAGCCACGCGAAGCAGGCAGCCTCGCCGTGGGCGCGGCAGCGCTCGAGGTAGTGACCGTGGAGCTCGGGGAGCCCCGGGGGCTCGCCCGCGGCGACGCGGGCCGCGAGCGCCGGCGGGAGCAGCCGGGCGAGGAGCTGGGGGTCGCGGGTGAGCTGCCGCCCCGCGGCGAGACGGAAGAAGGAGGCGTAGCCGATGTCGTGCTGGATCAGCGTGTTGTCGCAGTCGAAGACCGCGACCCTGCGGCCGCTGGCTGGCCGCTCCAGCACGGCGCGCAGCCGCTGCTCGACGGGACCGTCGGCGGCGACGCCAGGACCGCAGCTGGACAGCGCGATCAAGACGAGCGCCGCGGGAGCGTGCTTGGAGATGGGCACCTCTGGCTCCTTCGCTCTGCGGCTACTCTCGCCGGCCGCCTGACGGCTGACAAGTCACCTTCCTCCCTCCCGGTCGGGGCGCTATGGTCCCCGCATGGCCGTGCGCACCGCCTGCACCTACGACTGCCCCGACGCCTGCAGCCTCGAGGTCGAGCTCCGCGACGGTAGCCCGGTGCTGCGCGGCGACCCGGAGCACCCGATCACCGCCGGTCACCTCTGCTACCGCGTGCGCGCGCTCCCCGGCATGCTGCGAGACGCCGAGCGGGTGACGCGGCCGCGGCTGCGCGAGGGCGAGCGCTGGCGCGAGCTCGCCTGGGACGAGGCGCTCGAGGTGGCGGCGCGGCGCCTGCGCTCGGCGCTCGACGAGCACGGCCCCGCGTCGATCGTCCACCTCCGCGGCGGCGGCTCGCTCGGGCTCAGCAAGGAGCTGATCGATCACTTCTGGCAGCGCCTCGGGCCCGTCACCACCCTGCGCGGCGGCGTCTGCGGCGAGGCTGGCGAGGCGGCGCAGCTCCTCGACTTCGGCGCGGTCGCCTGCCACGACTACCGGGACCTCGAGCGGAGCGACGCGATCGTGCTCTGGGGCAAGGACCCGGTCGCGACCGGCGTGCACCTCGTGCCGTTCCTCAAGCGCGCCCGCGACCGCGGCGCGCCCATCGTCGCCGTGAACCCGCTCCCGGTGGAGAGCGCGCGGCTCGCCGACCGGCTGATCCAGGTCGCCCCGGGCGGCGACGGCCTCCTCGCGCTCGGCGTGCTCCGCTGGCTGCGCGACCACGGCGCGCTCGAGGCCGCGGCGTGGACCCGCGTCGAGGACCCCGCTGCCTTCGCCCGCCTCCTCGAGGCGCCCGAGCTCGAGGCCTCGAGCTGCGCAGCGCGCGCCGGCGTCACCGCCGCGGAGCTGACCGCGCTCGCCGAGCTCTACGCCACCCGGCGCCCGCTCGCGACCTGGGTCGGCTGGGGCCTGCAGCGCTGCGGCGCGGGCGGCAGCAACCTCCGCTGCCTCGACGCGCTCGCGCTCCTCACCGGCAACGTGGGCGTCGCCGGCGGCGGGGTCAACTTCAGCTCCTGGCGCCGCCGCGGCCTCGACCTCTCCGCGCTGGCGCCGCCGAGCGGCCGCACCGTCGCCGCGCCGACCCTGGCGCGCGATCTCGCGGCGCTGGCCGACCCGCCGCCGCGCTACCTCTCCATCGCCTGCGCGAACCCGGTCACGCAGTACGCCGACTCCGCGGCCCTCGCGCGAGCGCTGCGCGGCTGCGGCTTCTGCGTGGTCGCCGACGCGTTCTTCACCGACACGGCACGGGCGGCCGATCTCTTCCTGCCCGTGCAGCTGATGCTCGAGGCGAACGACGTGGTCGGCTCCTACCAGCACCACCACCTCGCGGTCGCGCGGCGCGTGGTGGAGCCGCCCGAGGGCGCGCGCGACGACCTCGCGCTCCTGCGCGAGCTGGGACGCCGGGCGGGCCTCCCCGAGGACCCGCTCCTCGCGGATCCCGCGGCCGCCCTGGCGAGGATGACGGCGCCGTGGTTCGAGGACAGCGAGCCAGCGCCGCGGCGCAACCCAACCCAGCCGGAGGTGCCGTTCGCGACGCGCTTCTCGACGCCCTCGGGCAAGGCGCGGCTCGCGGGCGCGCTGCCCACGGCGCCGCTCCCGCGCGCCGGCTATCCGCTCACCTTCCTGACGCCCTCCAGCCGACGCT
>JAKLHH010000196.1 GCA_022710245.1 Myxococcota bacterium | reverse complement strand
GGCTGCGCGATGGAGGGCGAATCGCGGGTCCTCGCGGCCTCCGGCCGCTCCGGGATAAGACCGCCGCGATTCTGCTCGCGCTCTCCGTGCTGAGCCTCGTCATCTCCCGGCCCGCGCTGGCGCAAGATGAGGAGGCGGTGGCGCCTCTCGCGGACGCGCTCTGGAGCCCGCCGGTGGAGGTCGTGCAGCCCCGGCAGGTGGAGAAGGCGAGGGCGCTCGAGCTGGTGCTGCTCGTCGGAGTGATCCCGAACGACGCGTTCCTCCTCTACGTGCCGCTCGGCGCGCGGCTGGCGTACCACCTCACCGAGCGCGTCGGGCTGGAGCTCAGCTACGAGCACAACCTCGCCATCGACACCGGGCTGCGCGACTTCCTGCAGGCGAGCGACGCCGAGCTGCGCGCCCGCCTGCGCGATCGCCAGCAGCTGCGCACCTCGCTCAGCGTGGTCTGGTCGCCCGCCTACGGGAAGCTCGCGCTGGGCCGCACGGTGCTCCACCTCGACGGCTACCTGCTGGGCGGCGCCGGGATCGTGCGCACCCTGGCAGAGCCGGAGCTCGGCCTCGCCGCCGCGGTCCGGCCCGACTTTCATCTGGGGCTCGGCGCGCGCGTGTTCCTCGGCCGCCGCTGGCTCCTCCGGCTCGAGCTCCGCCAGTACCTCTATCCGAGGCCCGAGGACGGCGCCGGCCGCGGCGGCGGCACCGGAGCTGCCACCGAGCTCGCGCTCTGCGGCGGGCTGCTGCTGGGAGGTCGCAGGTGAGCGTGAGGCTGGCGCGGCTGGCGCGGCGAGCCGCGCGGGTCCTCGTCGGGCTGCCCCTGCTCGCGCTCTCCGCCTGCGCGAGCGGGGGCGGACCGGCCCCCCTCGAGCCCTCCGCGCGCCTCTGGGAGGCCGGCCAGCGCAGCAGCGCCGCTCGCCGGGACCTGGAGCGGCTCCTCGCCGGGCCGGGGCCGGGGTTCGCCGCCGCCGCCGCGCGCGTCGCCGCCGCGCTGGACCTGCCCGTCGAGTCGGAGGGGCTGGTGCGCGTCCCCGCTCTCGATCTGAGCACCCTCGAGGAGGGCCTGCGGGAGCGGCTCCTGCAGCGGGCAGCGCTCGAGCGCCTCCGCCGCGGAGACCTCGGCGGCGCAGCGCAGGTGCTCGCGCGCCGGCGCAGCGGGACGGCCCGCTACCTCCTCGCGCTGCTCGAGCTCGCGCGCGGTGATCGCGCCGCGGCGCGACGCGCGCTCCTCGCCGCCGTGACCGCCGGCGGACGGGCGACGGGCGAGGAGCCCGGGGGAGGCGGCGAGCTACGCGACCTCGGCGAGCTCGCGCTGGCGCGCCTCGCCGGGGCGGAGGGCCGCCTGGAGGAGGCGGCGACGCGCTATGCGGCGGTCGGGCCTGCCTCGCCGCACTTCTTCCGCGCCCGGCAGGAGCTCGCCTGGGTGCTCCTCGAGCGTGGAGACGCGGCCGGAGCCCTGGCGCAGAGCGTGGCGCTGCAGCACCCCGCCCACCGGCACCGGCTCCGCGCCGACCGGGAGCTGGTGGAGGCGGCGGCGCTGCTCGAGCTCTGCCGTCCAGCCCAGGCACGGGTCCGGGCCGAGCTGGGGCGGACGCGGCTGGCGGGGCACGTCGCTCGACTGACGGTTTTTTTGCGAGAGAGGCCCGACCTGAGGCTTTATTACCTCGAGGCGATGTCATCGGCGGCGGGGCGTGGTCCCCTCCCGCAGGAGCTCGCGGTGGCGCTGCTGGCCGACGCGAGCTTCTACCGGGCGTACCGGGTGGTGCGCCAGGTCCAGCGCGAGCGCGCGCTGCTGGCGGGGAGCAGGCTCGGGCCGGAGCTGGGCGCGGAGCTCGACGGCAGGTTGCTGCTGGCGCAGCGGCGGGCCGGGGAGGCGGCGCAGCGGCTGCTCGCGGCGCTGAGGAGCGAGCTCTCGGAGCTGCGGCTCAGGACCGAGGAGCTGCTCTTCGAGGTCGAGCGGCGTGGCGCCGAGGAGCTGGTCGGCCGGCGGAGCGCGAGCCGGCCCGCGCGCGAGGAGATCGCCCGAGGGAGAGCACAGCGATGGCCCTTCAGCGGCGAGCACTGGTCCGACGAGGTCCGACACCTCCGGGCGCGATCGCGCTCGTCCTGCCGCTGATCGCCGCCGCCCTGGCCGTCGCGCCCCGCGCCCTCGCCGAGCCGCGAGCAGGCGCAGCCAGCACCCCGGCACCGGATCGCGCGGCGGACCACCGCCCCCAGCTGAAGGAAGCGCAGGACCACCTCCTCCAGCCGAAGGCAGCGCAGGCGGACCACCGCCCCCAGCTGAAGGAAGCGCAGGAGGACCACCGCCCCCAGCCGAAGGCAGCGCAGGCGGACCACCGCCTCCTCCAGCTGAAGGAAGCGCAGGCGAGCCGCCTCCGCTCCTTGCTCGCGCACAGCGCCGGAGGGCAGGAGCGCGGCGAGCGCCTCTTCCTCCTCGCCCGCCTGGAGCTCGAGCTCGCGATCCTCCACGAGGCGCGCGCGCGCGGCGCCGGCGACTGGGAGGCCCCGGCGCTGAGCTGTCGCCGGCTGCTGCTCGAGGAGCCCGGCTTCCGCGACGCTGGCGAGGTGCGGCTCTTCCTGGCCCGGCTCGAGCTGCGGCGGGGTCGCGCCACGGCCGCGCTGGCAGTCACCGGCGAGCTCGAGCGAGGCGCGGCGAGCGCGGAGCTTCGCTGCCGGGCGCGGCTCGTCGCGGGTGAGGCCTGGACCGCCGCGGGCCGCCCCGAGCGGGCCGCCGCCAGCTATCGCGCGAGCGCCTGCGCCGGCGAGGCGGGCAAGCTCGCCCGCTACCGCCTCGCCTGGGCGCTGCTCGCGGCCAAGCAGCCCACCGCGGCCGCGCAGGAGCTCGTCGCGCTCGCCGAGGCGGGACCCGCGGCCGGGCTGCGCGAGCGGGTGCTGCGCGATCTCGCCCTCGCCTGGTCGCTCGGCGAGCCGGCGCGGGACGCCGTGCCGGTGCTCCTCAGGCTCGGCGGCCCGCGGCTCGGTCCGCAGCTGGTCATCGAGCTCGCCGGCCGCCTCCGCGACGAGCGTCGCCTGACGCCGCTGCTCGCGCTGACGCTGGCGCCGGCGGTCGCGCGGCCGCTCACCGCGATCCGGGTGGTCGCGCTCGGCCGCCTAGGCTCGGCGGCGGAGCTCGAGCGAGAGCTCGCGCGGCTGCGCGGCAGCGAGCTCGGGCGTGCGCCGGAGGTGCGCGGCGCGATGCTGCGCGGTCTCCTCGAGGCGGCGCGCCGCCAGGAGCGAGGCAGCGCCGAGGAGCGACGTCAGGCTCGAAGCACCTACGCGCGCCTGCTGGCCGAGCACTCGCAGGCTCCGGAGGCCCAGGAGGCCCGCCTGCACCTCGCCGAGCTGCTCCTCGCCGGCGGCGAGCTGGAGGCAGCCGCGAGCCACCTCGCGCAGCTCACGGCCGCCTCGCCGGCGCTCCGGGCGCGCGCCGGCTATCAGCGCGTCTACTGCCTCGAGCGGCTCCTCGCCGCCGCGCCTGCCGCCCGGCAGCCGGCGCTGCGAGGCCAGCTGATCGCCGCCGCGCGCGGCTACCTCGCCAGCAATTCGGGCGAGGCGACGCCGCGCACGCCGAGCGACAATTGTCGCGGCGCCGCACAGGTCGGGCGGTCGTGCGAAGCTGCCGCGACCAACAATTGGCCCTCCTCCATCGCGGAGCCTCCGAAGGAGGCGAGCAGGGCGGACACTGCCGGCGCCGCCGAGGTGCAGCTCCTCCTCGCCGGCCAGCTCGCCGCGGCCGGCGACCGGCTCGCGTCCGCGACCGCCGCGGAGCGGTTCCTGCAAAGAGCGCCGACCCACCCGCGCCGTTCCGAGGCGCTCGCGCTCGCGCTCCGCGCCTACGAGGCCGAGCGCGCCTGGGAGCCTGCCCACCGCCTGGCCTCCGCGGAGCTCGCCGCCTGCCAGCTGCGCGGCGGGCATCTGCAAGGGGACGCTCCTCGTCTGCAAGTGCGGGTCCCCGCGGCCTCTGGCCGTCTGCAAGTGCGGGTCCCCGCGGCCTCTGGCCGCTCCGGGATGAGACCGCCGCAATCCGCCCTGCTCGCCTCCCGCGGAGGCTCCGCGATGAATGGCGAATTCGCTGCCGCCGGCGAGGGGGAGACCTGCACGGACTGGCGGACGACCACCGCGCGACTCGCACTCCGGCGCTGCCGCGAGCTGGCGAGCCGCGGGCAGCTCGAGGAGGCGGCGACCTGGGCCGGCCGGGCGCTGGCGGCGCGGCCGGCGGGGGCGCTGCGCGGCGAGACGCTCACCGCCGCGGCGCTGGTCGCGCTGCGGCGCGGTCGCCCCGACGAGGGAGAGCGCCTCTACCGCGAGCTCGCCGCCGGCGGCGACGACGATCGACGCCGCGGGCAGCTTGGTCTGGCAGAGCTGCTCGAGGCCCGCGGGCTCTTCGCCGGCGCGGCCGCGGCCTACGCGCTCGCGGCTGCCCCGGCGAGCGGCGAGGAGCGGCTGCGGCTCCTCGTCCGCGTGGCGCGGGCGCGGCTGGCCGCGCAGGATCCCGCGGCCGCGCTGCGGGCGGCGCGCGAGCTCGGCCGCGCGCTGGACTCGGAGCAGCTCCCGCCGCGCCTCTGGCTCCGCTGGCAGCTCCGGCTGGGCGAGCTCCTCGAGCGCTCCGGCGGTCCGGCGCTGCGCCACTACCTGCGGCTGGGCGCTCAGCTCGAGCGCGAGGACCCGCGGGCCGCGGCTCGCGCGCTGCTGCGCGGCTCGGCGGTGGCCGCTGCCGGCCGCGGGGCGTCGCTGGCGACGCGCGCCCTCCAGCTGGCAGGACCGCTGCGGCGGGGCGGCGTCGTCTCGCCCGAGGCCGCCGAGGCCCGCGTCCTCATCGCCCGGTTCGAGCGCGCGCGCCTCGCGCGGGGTCGGGGAGGCGCGACGACGCGGCTCCTCGCCCTGCAGGCGCTGCTGCCGCCGCTGCAGGAGCTCCTGACGACGGGGGACCCGCGCTGGGCGCCGGCCGCTGGCCTCGAGCTGGCCTCGCTGCACGGCGAGCTCTCCGCCGCGCTGCGCCGGGCGCCGCTCCCGTCCGCGCTGCGCGCCGAGGAGCGGGCCACCTACCGCCGCGAGCTCGAGCGCCGCGCGGGCGAGCTCGACCAGGTCCGCGCCGCGCTCCTCGGCAAGCTCGCCTCCCTCGGCCGCGGCGCCGCTGGCCCGACGGCGGTCACGCTCGCCGCTGCCCGGCAGCTCGCGGCGCCGGCGATCGCCGGGTTGCGCGCCGAGCACCAGCCCGATCCCACGCCGGCCACGCGCGCCGCGCTCGAGCTCCTCCGCGCCGGACGGGCGTCCGCCGCCGCGGTCGCCGCCACTCGCGCGCTCGCGCTCCTCGGCGAGCGCGCCGATCTCCTCTGCGTGCGCGGGCTGGCGTGGCTGGAGGAGCGGCCCGAGGCCGCCGCGCGTGACCTGCGCGCCGCGCTGGAGGCCGATCCGCGCAGCCGTTGCGCTCGCCTCAACCTGGCGACGCTCGCGCTCTGGCAGGGCGACTCCGCGCGCGCGCGCGAGCTCCTCGAGGCCGCTCCGGCGGGTGCGTCGGTGGCCGCGCTGCTGCGCGCGGCGGGGCCGGCGACCGCGTCTGCGCGAGGGGCCAGCGACGCCACCGCGTCTGCGCGATCGGGGGCCACGCCAGCGCCGGACAGCACGGCCGCGGCGCCAGCCCTCGAGGAGCCCGGTCAGCCAGTCCCCTGAGGACCTCGATCAACGCCGACGCACCTCGGTCAACGCCGGACCCGAGTCGGGAGCTCTCGCTGCGCCGTTCAATGGTCTCTGCCGAGCATCGACAGCTGCTGAGCTTGCGGGCGCGGCGCTTCGGTGCGACGCTTCCCGGGGAGCCCAGAAGGTGATGCGCCTCGTCCTCATCTCGATGGTGATGCTCGTCGCAGAAGCAGCGCCCGCCGCCGCCCCACCGGATCAGGACGAGCCCGCCGCGCCGGTCGCCGCTCCAGCGACCGCCCCGACGACTCGAGCGCCCAGGACGGCGCCGGCGCCCGCCGCCTCGCGTCCGCGCGCTGCACCCCACGCAGCACCCGCCCCGCGCGAGCTCCGCTTCGACGCGCTCCGCGTCGACGGCGCGCTGCGCGGCCCCGAGGTGCTCGAGGTCGAGGCGCTCGCGCGCGGCGCCAGGCGATCGCTCCTCAGGCTGCATCGCTCCTTCCTGGGCCGCATCTTCGAGACCCTGGAGTCGCCGGGGCTGCACGGCCGCTGAGCCGGGGAGAGGCAACCATGATGAGGGTCAACATCGAGGGCTGCCTGCTGGAGGTGATGAAGGGCGACCTCACCGCCGAGGGCGCGGTGGACGCCATCGTCAACGCGGCGAACTCCTCGCTGATGGGCGGCGGCGGCGTCGACGGCGCCATCCACCGCAAGGGCGGGCCGGTGATCCTCGAGGAGTGCAAGCAGATCCGCGCCGCGCGCGGCCGCCTCCCGGCCGGCGAGGCGGTGATCACCACCGGCGGGCAGCTGCGCGTGCCCCACGTGATCCACACGGTGGGGCCGGTCTGGCAGGGCGGCGAGGCTGGCGAGGAGGAGCTGCTCCGCCGCTGCTACCGCTCCTGCCTCGCGCTCGCGCGCGAGCACGGCCTGCGCACCATCGCGTTCCCCTCGATCAGCACCGGCGCGTACCGCTACCCGGTGCGACAGGCGGCTCGCGCTGCGCTGGACGCCGTCGCGGAGGAGCTCTCCGAGCACCCCGACACCCTCACGCTGGTCCGCTTCTGTCTCTTTGACGACGAGACCTACGAGACCTACCTCGACGCGCTGATGAAGCTGCGCACCATCGCCATCGAACCGTGAGGAGCAGCGATGGTCCAGGCGGGGACCCTGATCGGAGAGACCTGCCGCATCGTACGGCGCCTCGGCGGAGGGGGGATGGGCGAGGTCTACGAGGCCGAGCACCTGGAGCTGCCCCGTCGCTTCGCGATCAAGGTGCTGCGGGCGCCGGACCTCGAGGGTCAGGAGGCGAGCGTCACCCCGTGACGAGATCGCTGTTCGCGGCCGCTCCGACCGCCCTCTTCGCTGGGGTGCGGGTCGAAATTGACGGCGCTCCGTCGGGCTCGCTATGCTGAGATGAATGAGCCTCTGTCCCAGCTGTCGCAAGCCGGTCGACTCCCGGCTGACCCGCTGCCCCTGGGACGGGACCCTGCTCGGGACGGTGGCGCTCGACCCGCTGCTCGGCACCGCGCTTGGAGGCCGCTACCTCCTGCGCAAGTGCATCGGCGAGCGGGACCGCGTGCGGCTCTACAGCGCCGAGGAGAAGGCGAGCGGCCGTGCGGTCCTGGCTACGGTGGTCGCGGGCGCCGCCGACGAGGTTGCCTTCGCGCGCTTCAGCTCGCTCGCGGACCTCGCTCGCTCGCTCGACCACCCTGCCTGCACCGCGGTCCGTGACTGCGGCCGCGCCAGCGACGGCAGCGCCTACATCATCGAGGACGGCGAGGTCTGGCACCAGCTCGCCCAGGAGCTGGTGCTGAAGGGCCGCCTGCCGTTGACCAAGACCCTCGACCTCGCCATCCAGCTCGTGGAGGCGCTCGATCACCTTCATGGCAAGGGCGTCTACGACACCGGCCTGACCTCGGCGAGCCTGCGCCTCGCCTTCGACGCGAAGGGCGCGCTGCGGCTCCAGATCCCCACCGGCGAGGTGGTCGGCCGCGCGCTGGATCCGCGCGATGCCGGGGCGCGCCCGGAGGCCGGGGTGGGGCTGGGGCGTGACCTCGCCGCTGCCGCGCTCATCCTCTGCGAGATGCTCACCGGTCAGCCGGCCGGCGAGGAGGCGAAGCTCGACTGGGCGGCGCTGCGGCTGGAGCCCGAGGTGGAGGCCAAGCTGCGCTCGGTCGTCGAGCGCGCGCGCGGCGACGCGGGCCCTGGCTTCAACTCGGCCTGGGAGATGCGTCGCGAGCTGGAGTCCCTGACCGGGCGGTCGCGCTTCGGCCGCTACCACCTGCTCCACCGCATCGCCGTCGGCGGCATGGGCGAGATCTACCTGGCGCGCGCCGAGGGCATCGAGGGCATCGAGATCGATCGCCTCTGCGTGATCAAGACCATCCGCACCAGCCTGGTGCAGAGCGCCGAGCTGGTCGAGCGCTTCCTCGCCGAGGCGCGCGTGCTCGCCTCGCTCAGCCACGGCAACATCGTGCCGGTCCACGACGTCGGCAAGGTGGGCAGCGTCTTCTACATCGCGATGGGGTACGTGGCGGGCAAGGACCTCCGCAAGATCCTCAGCCGCGCGGCGAAGGAGCGGAAGCGGATGTCCGTACCGCTCGCGCTCTTCGTCGCCAAGGAGCTCGCGAACGGCCTCGCCTACGCGCACCGCGCCAAGGTGCAGGGGATCGGCGGCCTGGTCCACCGCGACGTGAGCCCGCACAACACCATGGTCTCCTACGAGGGGGAGGTGAAGCTGATCGACTTCGGTCTGGCCCGCGCCGCCACCGAGCTCTCCACCGCCTCCAAGGAGGGGACGGTGATGGGCAAGGTCTGCTACATCTCGCCGGAGCAGGCCCGCGCCGAGGCGCTCGATCAGCGCACCGACATCTACTCCGCGGGGCTCGTCCTCTTCGAGCTCCTCACCGGGCAGCCCTTCTTCAACCAGCCGACCATCGAGGGCGTGCTCGAGCACGTCGCCACGCCGACGCCCGAGCCGCCCTCCGCGCGCGTCGCCGGGATCCCGCCGGAGGTGGACCGGATCTGCATGCGGGCGATGGCTCTTCGGCGAGAGGACCGCTACCGCAGCGCCGCCGCCCTCCGCGACGATCTCACCGCCGAGCTCGCGCGTCTGGCGCCGCGCACCGCCCCCGAGGAGGTCGGTGCCTTCGTCCGCGAGCTCTTCGCCAGCGAGCGCAAGGACGAGGAGACGCTGCTCTCGGATCTCTCGCAGACCATCCCGCCGCTGCCGGGCCGACGTCCCGGTGCACCCCCTCCTGGCCCTGGCACCGGCGCCGGGTCGGAGGCGCTCTCGCTCCTCGGGCGAACGCCGCAGCCGATCCAGCTCGCCGCGACGCTGGTCGACGGCGAGGTGGCGGAGGCGATGGGGGCACCGTCCAGCCGGGACGCGAGGACCACGGCCCCGGCGACCGTGCCACGCGCGTCCTTCGGTCCGCTCGGCGCGGCCCCGAGCGGCCCGCCGGCGCGGAGCCTCGACCCGACCCTGCGGACCGACACCCTACCGCGCCTCGACGGCCGCAAGCCGCGATCGCCGGCCGTGCTGATCCTCCTCGTGGCCCTCGTCGCGGCCGGCGGCGTGGTGGCAGGGTTCTGGATCCACGCGCAGAAGACTCGCACCACGCGGGAGGCCGAGCGGGCGGCGGTGAAGACGCTGATCGGCTGGTCGCAGTCCGCCGGGCGCGGGCACGCCGTCGACGCTGGCGCCTCGGCGGGGGAGGCCGACGGCGTCGACGCGGGCAAGCGGCGCGCGCCGATCGGGCACAAGATCAAGGTCAAGCGCGTGACGCGGCCGCGACCGGCCGCGGACCCCTGCTACCTGGAGCTCCTCGGCGGTGAGGGCCTGCAGGTGACGGTGGACGGCAGCGCGCTCGCCGTTCCGCTCCCGCTCGAGCGGCCGCTCGAGCTGGTCGCGGGCAAGCGGCACCGGGTGGTCGCGCGCCGGGCCGGCCTCAAGCCCTTCGAGCGCGCGTTCGAGTGCGAGCCGGGCGACAAGATCCGCATGACGCTGCGGGTGAAGGCGGACTGACCTCTCGCCCTCGCCGGTCAGCCAACTCGCGCCTGGAGCTAGTACCTCGCCGCAGTGGTTCTGACTGGTTCACGCCGTCGTCGCGACCGGCCCGTAGCGCGGTCGTCACCCGAGCCG
>JAKLHH010000195.1 GCA_022710245.1 Myxococcota bacterium | reverse complement strand
AGAACCATGCCGACGACAACGCCTTCTGCGGCGCGCTCAGGCCATGCAGCACATGCTGCGCCAGGTTATGCAGTTCAGGTGTCATGCCTGCTTGTCGGCGTCTCGCGCCGGTCGGATGCCCGTGTACTGCCAGCGCAGCGGCGTGTGGCAGAAGTTGCTGTAGCTCAGCCGCGCATGACCAGGTGCGGTGGCGAACGAGGAGCCGCGGAGCACCTGCTGGTTGACCATGAATTTGCCGTTGTATTCGCCCAACGCACCGACCCCGGGGCGGTAGCCGGGATAAGGCAGGTAGGCGCTTTGGGTCCATTCCCAGCGCCGCCCCCAACCCAGCTTGGCCGCACCGGCTTCCCACTCGAACTCGGTGGGCAGGCGCCAGCCGGCCCATCGGCAGAACGCGTCGGCCTCGTAGTAGCTCACGTGCGTGACGGGCGCCGTCTTCTCCAGCGCCTGCACGCCCATCAGCGTGTAGTGCTGCCAGCGCCCGCTGCCGTCGCGTTGCCAGTACATCGGCGAGCGCACCCCATGCGCACGCACCCAGTCCCAACCTTCGGACAGCCAAAGCGAAGGCTTGTCGTAGCCACCGTCGGCCACGAACGCTTCGTATTCGGCGTTGGTCACCAGCGCGTGGCGCAGCTGATGCGCGGGCACGATCACGGCATGGCGCGGCGACTCGTTGTCGTACGCGAAGCCGCGCCCGCCATGGCCGACTTCGACCGTGCCGCCCGAGATGTCGAGCCAGTCGTCCAGGGGCGGGCAGGTGCCGTCATGTTCGGCGCTGAGGTCCAGCGCGCCAGGCTTGGCATCGCCGTAGGCCGGCCGCAGCGGGTTGAGGCCCAGGATCGCCTTGATGTCGGTGACGAGCAGCTCCTGGTGCTGCTGCTCGTGGTGGAGCCCGAGCTCGACCAGCGGCGCCAGCGCGCGGAGGCGCCCGTCCGCCTCGTCGAGCAGGCGGTGCATCCCCGCGTCCACCGCGGCGCGGTACTCGCGCACCTCGGCGACCGTGGGTCGGGACAGGGTCCCACGGCGTGGCCGCGCCACGCGGGCTCCGAAGCTCTCGTAGTAGGAGTTGAAGATGAACGCGTAGGCCGGGTGCAGCGGCCGCCAGCCCGCGAGGTGAGGTCCGAGGAGGAGCTGCTCGAAGAACCAGCTGGTGTGGCCGAGGTGCCACTTGGGCGGGCTCACCTCGTCGCAGCTCTGCACCACGTGATCCTCGATCGCGAGCGGAGCGCAGAGCCGCTCCGTCTGCGCACGCACCGAGTCGTAGCGTGCCGCCAGCGCGCGACCTTCGCTCATCGTCCCCCTCCCTCGACGCCGCATGCGGTCGGGCACGGCGGAAGCGAAGCGCGTGCCAGCGCTCGCCGCGGGCCGCGGCGCTGGCCGCGGGCTTGCACGATCTCCGAGAGAGTGAGGAGGCGACGGATGCGAAGGAGAGGTCGAAGGACCCTGCTGAGTGCGCTTGGCAAGGGGCTGATCGCGGGCGCGGTCGGCACGGCGGTGATGACGGCCGCCCAGCTGCTGGAGATGAAGGCGCGGCGCCGCCCGCCCAGCAAGACGCCGGCGAAGGCCCTGGAGCAGGTGCTCGGGCTCGAGCTCGAGGACGAGCGCCGCGAGCTGCAGCTCGCGCAGGCCGTGCACTTCGCCTACGGCACAGCCTGGGGCGCGGCCTACGGTCTGCTCGCCTCGCGCCTGACCGCCCCGACGGCGGCGGCCGGGCACTACCTCGCGGTGGTGGGCACTGCCCTCGGTGTGCTGCCCGCGCTCGGCCTGATGTCCTCGCCGCGGGAGTGGAGCCGGGTCGAGCTCGCCCTCGACCTCGCCCACCACGCCGTCTACGTGGCGGCGGTCGCGAGCACCTACCGGGCCCTCGACCGCCGCTGGTGACCCCGGGCGGCCACGCCCCGCCAAACACGTGGACGCCCCCGCCCGTGCGTGGAAGGCTTACGCGTCGACTTCTGCAGGAACGGCGAGGCTCACGCGCGCAGCTGACGGAGGGTGGCGGGATGGAGGGACTCGGACAGCGGCCCCCGCGGGGCAGGGGGCTCAAGCGCTTCATCACCGGCCTGCTGGTCGGCGTCGCGCTCACCGTCGCGACGCCGCTGATCATCATCGGGCTCGGCGTCCCCGACGTGGCGGCGACCACCGGCGCGGGCTTCCTCGAGCGAACCCTCGCGCCGTGGGCGCTGACGCGCTCCATCGAGAGGCGCGCGCCGAAGGCGATGAACCCGCTCACAGGGGACGCGGCGGCGGCGCGCGAGGGGCTCGCGCACTTCCGGGAGAACTGCATGGTCTGCCACGCAGCCCCGGGCGTGCGTCCGTCGGAGATCGCCCGCGGCATGAACCCCGCGCCGCCCGACCTCGAGGTGAAGGACGTGCAGGACACGCCGGACGGCGCGCTCCACTGGGTGATCCAGCACGGCATCCGCATGACCGGGATGCCCGGCTTCGGGCCCACACACACCGACCAGGAGCTCTGGCGAGTGGTCACCTTCGTGCGCCGGCTGCCGCTCCTCACCGAGGAGGAGCGCCGGCTCCTCGGCCGGCCCGAGGAGGAGCACCACTGAGGTGCTAGACTCCTCTGGCACTCTGACAGAAGGAGGAGGGCCTGGAGCTCCTCGACCTCAGCATCGCGCTCGGCAGCCGCGGCTACGAGGTGATCCACCGCGGGCCGGTGGTGGTCTACCGGCTCCGCGGCTCGTCGCTGGTCGACCTCGCGGCCGAGGGGAGCTTCGCCGCGCCGCCCGCGCGCGTGCAGGGGGTGCTCACCGACTACGGGCGCCACGCCCGCGTGGTCAAGGGCGTGGCCGAGAGCCGCGTCCTCTCGCGCGGTCGCTCCGAGCTCGTCGTCTACCAGCGCCTCGATCTGCCCGTCCTCGACGACCGCGACTACACCCTCGCGGTCAGCTGGGGCGCCCGGGGCAGCCAGCTCTGGGTCAAGTTCGCCTGCGCGAACCAGCGCGGCCCCGCGCCCAGCCGCGGCGTGGTGCGCGTCTGGACGCACACCGGAGGCTGGCTCCTGCAGCCGACGCTCGGCGGCCGCGCCACGCAGGCGCGCTATCAGGTGCAGCTCGACCTCGGCGGTTCGCTGCCGCGCTGGATGGCGCGCTCGGGCGCCGGGCGCGAGCTGCCGCAGCTCTTCGCGGCGATCGCGGGCCAGCTGCGCTGAGACGGCGCGCGGACCAGTGAGCGCGTGAGCCTTGAAGCGCCGGAGAGTGGGGCCGGCCACCCGGCGCCCGGCCGCACCCCACGTCTCCGGCTGCTCGATCCGGGGTGCAGCGCTCGTGCCAGCGCCGGCTCCTTGATCGTCGACGGGACGGCCATGGATCGTCCACGCCGCCGCTCCGTTCTCTGCCGAACATCAGATCGCGGCAGGCTCGCGGCACTGCCGCGCGAGCGTTCTCGCACCCGGCCGGAAACATCGCCGCCGCGGGAGCTCAGCGCGGCCACGGCTCGAGCCCCCGCATGGGTACGCGTCGACCGCGACGCGGCGCGGCGGCTCGGCGGGGCGGCTCAGCGCTCGATGAACCCCTTCAGCGCGCCCGAGCGGTGCCGCAGCTTGTCGAGCGCCTTCGCCTCGATCTGCCGGATGCGCTCGCGGGTCACGTCGAAGCTCTGCCCGACCTCCTCGAGGGTGTGCTCGTTCCGCTCGCCGATGCCGAAGCGCATCCGCAGCACCTTCTCCTCGCGGTAGCTCAGGCTCGCCAGCACGCGCCGGGTCTGCTCGACCATGTCGACGGAGATGAGCGCCTCGGACGGGTTCATCACCTCGCGGTCCTCGATCAGGTTCACCAGCCGCGCGTCCTCCTCGGTGCCCACCGGCAGCTCCAGGGAGATGGGCTCCTTGACCAGGTTCAGCGCGCTCCGCACCCGCTCCAGCGAGAGGTCCAGCTTCTCCGAGAGCTCCTCGGCCGTCGGCTCGCGCCCGAGGCTGTTCATCAGCACGTGGCGGACGCGGCCGAGCTTGTTCACCGTCTCGTGCATGTGCACGGGGATGCGGATGGTCCGCGCCCGGTCCGAGATCGCGCGCGTGATCGCCTGCCGGATCCACCAGGTCGCGTAGGTCGAGAACTTGAACCCGCGCCGGTAATCGAACTTCTCCACCGCCTTGATCAGCCCGAGGTTGCCCTCCTGGATGAGGTCGAGGAGGTGGAGCCCACGCCCGCCGTACTTCTTGGCGATGCTCACGACGAGGCGCAGGTTGGCCTCGACCAGCTCGTTCTTGCCCCGCTCCGCCTCGCGCTCGCCCTGGCGCAGCTCGCGGCAGGAGCGCTGCAGCTCCTCGGCGGGCTGGCCGGCCTCGCGCTCGACGCTGCTGATCGTCTCGCGTGCCCGGCGGAGGCGCTCGGGGATCCCGGCCAGCTCTGCCTCGGTGAGCCCCAGCCTGACGAGCACGCGCTGACGCTCCTGGCCGCCTCGCCGCGCGCGGCGCAGCACCGAGTCGAGCTCCGTCGGCCCGAGGCCCGTCGCGTGCTTCAGCGCCGCCAGCTCCGCCTCCGCGCGGCCGAGCCTCGTCGCCAGCTCGCGCAGCTGGCGGGCGAGCCGGCCGACGAAGGCCGGGCTGAGGTCGAGCTCGCGGAGCAGGGCGCGGACGTGCTCGGCCGCGCGCTCGGCCTTGTCGCGCGTCGCGCGCCGGTTCTCCTCGGAGAGGCGCCGATCGCGCGTCCGCGCGTCGAGGCGCTGGCGCTCGGCCTCGAGCTGCTGCAGCCGCGAGGTCAGCGCGACGATCCGCGCGTGCTGCAGCTCCTCATCGTCGCCGGGCTCCCCCTCCTCGGGGAGGTGGACCAGCTCGCGGAGGGCGAGCAGCCCCTTCTTCAGCCGCTGGCCCGCGAGGATCATCTCCTGGATCACCAGCGGGCTGCTGAAGAGGTGGTGGAGCACCTGCTCGCGCCCCGCCTCGATCCGCCTCGCGATCGCCACCTCCCCCTCGCGCGTCAGCAGCCGTACGGCGGCGATCTTCTGCATGTAGGCGCGCAGCGGATCGTCGATGGCCGCCTTGATCTTGCGCTCGCGCACCACCTCGGGGTCCTCCTCGCCTGCCTCCTGCCAGTCCTCGAAGGTTCGGGTCTCGAGACTGCCACGGGGCACTTCGCCCTGCACGCGTCCCTCGGACGCTCCGCGATGAGGGCGAGACCGCTTCTGCTCTGACCTGGGCTGACGTGGTTCCATCTCTTGTCTTCACCTCACGAGCGCGGCGTCGGCAGGGCAGACCGCTGCCTGATCGGCGCGCACAGCTCTGGGGTCATCTGCGTCCCGGCCAGCTTCGGGTGCGGGTTCCGGCCTAGAACCCTGAGTGCTGGGTGGCCTGGAGCGGCGAGGGGCTCACGAGGTGCTCACGAGGAGGAGGAGCGGTAGTCGGTGGAGCTTCCGTCTCGTCTCGCCGGCCGGGATCCTCTGCTGTACTGCTTCAGTGCGTTTGCTTGTCGAGCATTGTTGATCGTGGCCGGGGGTCACGCAAGACCCCGGGCCCTCCGCGCCGGCGCACCTTCTCCTACCCGCGCACGAGCCGGCTGATCATCGCCCAGTAGATCGCCACGATCAGCGCGACCCCGATGGAGAAGGCGAGCATCCCGATGGGGTTGAAGATACGCTTCCACGCCATCCACTCGTCCTTCACCTGCTCGGCCTCGAGCCGGCCGGCGGCCTTCAGCCGGTCGTAGAGGCGCTTGCGCTCGTGCAGCATCTCCTCCTCGCTGATGCGGCCGGAGAAGATGACCGAGTCCATCGGGAACTTCTCGATGCGGAAGTGCACGTTGAAGAAGTGGAAGGTGAAGATGAAGCCCGCCGCGAGGAGCGCCTCGTCGCTGTGCACGATGAGCGCGGCGTTGATCACCCAGCCGGGCAGCGCGCGCGTGAAGAAGGTCGGGAACCACATGATCAGCCCCGAGAGCCCGATCATGGCCACGCCCCAGAAGACCGCCAGGTAGTCGAACTTCTCCCAGTAGGTCCAGCGGTCGAACTGCGGCCGCGGGCCGCGCCCGAAGAACCACTTCTGGTGGGCGATGAAGTCCTTCACGTCCTGCCAGTTCGGCATCGGCGAGTCGGGCCCGAAGACGAAGCCGAGGAAGCGGCGCAGCCGGAACTTGCCGCGCTCGTCGCGGTACTGGAAGCGGTTGCGCATGATCGAGCCCGCCAGGCTGAGGAGGTGGACGCCGAAGTAGATGAGCGTGATGACGGCGCCGAGGCGGTGCAGCGCCGCGGCCACGTCGGCGCCTCCCATCCAGTCGAACATCCAGCGCGCCCAGGCGGTGTAGTAGAACTTCAGCGGCATCCCGGTCAGCACCAGCAGGAGGAAGCTGAGGATGACCAGGAAGTGGGTGAAGCGATCGATGGGGCGGAAGCGGACGTACATGCGGCCGCTCTGGGAGCGCACCTTCGCCTTCGCCTCGCGGAAGGCCTTCGGGTCGCGCAGCCAGAGCGCGATCGACCGCACCAGCCAGAGCACCGTGTGGAGGCCGAAGAAGGCGAAGACGCCGAGGAGGAGCGCGGTCATCAGGACGTAGGCCCAGTAGAGGCCCGGGTAGCCCTTCCTGTCCGTGTGATCCGCGTGCGCCATGTAGCCGGTGAACTTCTCGGTCGCCTTCGGGTGGCACTGGCGGCAGGTCTCGAGCTTGTGGTTCGCGTGCAGCCGCGAGGCCGGGTTGGCCACGGGGAGCACGTCGTGATGGCCGTGGCAGTCGTAGCAGGCGGCGACCTTGCCCTGGCCGAGCGCGGCGGCCTTGCCGTGGTAGGTCTCGCGGTAGCGCTCCAGGCGATCCATGTGGCAGCGCCCGCAGCGCTCGTCGCTGGCCAGGCGGAACTGGCCGCCGCGCGTGCTGTTGATCTGGTGCGCCGTGTGGCAGTCGACGCAGACCGGGCCGCGCGAGTCCTTCCGCGCGAGGAGCTGGCCGTGGATGCTCTTCTCGTAGATCCGGTCGACGCCGACGTGGCACTTGCCGCAGGTGGAGGGCACGCGCGCGTGGCTCACCGGCGAGCGCGGGTCCTTGGCCGGCTGGATCTCGTGCGCGCCGTGGCAGTCGGTGCAGGAGGGCGCCACGATGAGCCCCATCTGCAGCAGGCCGCGGCCGTGGATGCTCTCCATGTACTGCTTGGCCGCCTCGGGCGCCTTGATCCCGTGCTGCTTCGCCAGCTCGGTGTTCTTGTGGCACTTGGCGCAGGTGAAGGGGAGCTGCAGCTTGGCCACGCGCGAGCGCGGGTCCTTGACCTTCACGATGTCGTGCGCGCCGTGACAGTCGCCGCACTGCGCGACGTCGCGGTCGCCCTTGGCCGCCGCGCGACCGTGCACGCTCCCGGCGTAGACCTCGGCGGGCTTGTCGTGGCAGCTCTTGCAGCTCGGCGGGCCGAGCTTGGCCGCGTGCGGCTTGCTGGCGTCGGCGTCGGCGAGCTGGGTGTGGCAGTCGGTGCAACCGAGGTCCGCGTGGACCGACTTGGCCAGCGCCGCGGGGTCGAGGACGAGGTCGCGGCCGGGGCGCGCTACCCGCTGCAGCAGCTTCGGGTCGCGGTGGCAGGTGAGGCAGCCGTCCTCGGCCTGCGCCGACGCCGGCCAGAGCACCGCGGCGAGCGCGGTCGAGATGATCAGCAGTCGCATCAGGTCCCGTCCTCTTCTCTGAACTGTCGCGGCGCCGCACACGTCGGGCGGCGGTGCGTAGCTGCCGCGACCAGCAAGTGACCTCGTCCCATCGCCGCCCGCATCCGGGTGCCGCGGGAGCAAGCACCATACCACTGGAGCGACCTCAGCCCCTGCTTCGACCTGGCCAGAGCCCAGCAAAAATGGCCCTGGGCAGCAGCAGCCAGCGGGCGCCCGATCAGGCACGCCCGGTTGGGCGTGCCCGCCGAGACCCGCCGGGGTCGCCTCGCGAGTCAGCCTGACACGCTGGCGGCGCCGCTCGGGTCCGCGCGCGGACAGAATGGGACGTCCGCGGACCTGGGAGCCACACCGTGGCCCCAGAATGGCCCGCCTCTGCTCGGCAGCGGAGCACCCCACGACGCAGGTGGCGTCCAGCCCGGCCTCGCGGCCAGCCTCCCGCCAGACTCGCTGCTCATCCTCGACCAGCCACGGAGACGCGAGGACTGAGCCCGTTCGGGGTGCTGGCGGCCGCCTCACGAGCCTGTCGTTTTTTCTGGCGGAGCATGATACCGGAATGGTCTACAATTCGCATGCGCGAACGCAGCACCCATGATCTACTCGAGGGACGCTGCGGCCCCGGTTCTCGCGTCGCTGCGGGATGCTCCGGGATGAGATGACGGGGGCCTCTCTCGTGCGAGCTGTCGCCCGACCACGGAGCACGTGGCTTGATGAAGAACTGGATGACGAACCGTACCCAGGGAGTCCGGATGACCCGTCCCATCGCGGTGGTCTCGGTTGTCGCGGTCTGGCTGAGCTTGCTCGCCGCGTGCGGTGAGGTGCGTCCTCCGGACGTGCCGCGGCCGGCCGTGCAGGCGACCTACGTCAAGAACATCGCCCCTCTCCTGGCGGCGCGCTGCGTGCGCTGTCACAGCGCTGGCGGGGTCGCCGGGTCTGCCCGCCCGGCCGGAGGCTATGACCTCGCCTCTTATATGGGGCTGCTCGGCCCGGGCAGCAGCGAGGTGCGCAACGCGGTGGCGGGGGACGAGAAGAGCCCGCTCCTCGCCCGGCTCGACCCGGTGATCGACGTGAACCACTGGGGCTACCTCCTGCCCACCGACGCCGAGCTGGCGCCGGGAGAGAGCCGCGAGGCGCGACGCGAGACCGATAAGCAGCTGCTCCGTCGCTGGGTGGTGGAGGACAAGCTCGCCTACAACGACGTGCAGGTCCACCCGCCGGGCTGGCTCTACCCCGGGGACCGCAGCGCGGAGACGTTCCACGGCGGCTTCCTGCGCCAGCGCTCCTGGAACTTCGACACCTGCACCGGCTGCCACGGCCGCGACTATCGCGGCGGCACAGCCGGCGTGAGCTGCTACGCCTGCCACCAGGACGGCCCCGAGGGCTGCACCGCCTGTCACGGCGACTCGCGCCGCGGCGGCCGCGGTGCGGCGGCGCCCCCGACCGACCTCTCGTGGAACCTGAGCTCGACGGCGGCAGGCGTGGGCGCGCACCAGGCTCACCTGAAGGGGAGCAGCATCTGGGCCGGCGCGGCCTGCACCGACTGCCACCGCGTGCCGGCCACCCTCCGCGACCCCGACCACCTCGGCACCGATCTGAAGGCGGAGGTGGTCTTCTCGGGCGTCGCCGGGCAGGGCGCGACCAGCGGCTATGACGAGAAGAATCTCACCTGCGCCGGCGCCTACTGCCACGGCGGGCCGCTCGCGGACCCGACCGCCAAGCGCGTGGACGTGAAGTGGAACCAGGTCGCGACGCTCGGCTGCGACTCCTGCCACGGCGTGCCGGGCAAGGGACTGGGCGGACCCGAGTGCCAGCTCTGCCACCAGCAGAGCGTGGCGGGCTGCACGCCGGGCGAGGCGGGCTGCATCCCCACCGGCAAGCGACTCTCCGACGGCGCGCAGGTCGGCGTGCGCTTCCTCCAGGTCGCGCTGCACCTCGACGGCAAGGTCCCCCTCGGGCGCAAGGACGCCACCACGACCTGCGAGGGCTGCCACGGCGGCGGCGCTCAGGGCTCGCCCCCGCCCGACCTCCACGGCAGCAGCGACCCCACCTCGCGCGGCGCCGGCGCGCACGCGGCGCACCTCAAGGACGGCCCGCTCGCCAAGGCGGTCCCCTGCGAGCAGTGCCACGTCGTGCCGAAGACCATCACCGACAAGGGCCACGTCGACAGCGACCTGCCCGCCGAGGTGACCTTCGGTGAT
>JAKLHH010000194.1 GCA_022710245.1 Myxococcota bacterium | reverse complement strand
CGAGGACCCCCTGGCCGAGGAGCCCCTGGCCGAGACCGTCTGCGAGCCGGCAGCGGCGCGGCCAGCCGAGGAGCCCCTGGCCGAGACCGTCTGCGAGCCGGCAGCGGCGCGGCCAGCCGAGGAGCCCCTGGCCGAGACCGTCTGCGAGCCGGCGGCCGCGCCGCCCCTCGCTGGCCCGGCGAGCGTGGTGACCGGCCCACCCTTGCCGACGCTGCCCGGCGTCGGGGCGCCGGCGCTCGCCGCGACGGCCGCCCCGCTTGAGGCGCCCGGGCGCGCGCGCGACGAGATCACGGCCGGCGAGGAGACCGTCATCGAGAGCCCCGAGTCGCGGGAGTCGATGGCGATCTCTCGCGATGATGCCCCCGCGGCCCGAAGGCCTGCCCCGAGCGCGACAGCGCGGGAGCAGGTCGCCCCCTCGTCGCCGACGCCCACCTCGACGCGCCTCTGGCTCTGGGTGCTGGTGGCCCTGGCCGCCGCGGGCGGCCTCGTCGTCTTCTTGCTGCTCCGACGGTGAATGCATGACCCGACGTCTCTGCCCCGGTGACCGGCGCGGCCTGCTCCTCGGCGCGCTGCTCTCGCTGCTGCTCTCCGCCTGCTGGTCAGCCGACAACCCGCGCGACCCGGCCCGCTGCACGCCGCGCTGCGGACCCGGGCTGGTCTGCCTGAGCGGCGCCTGCACCGCCCTCGAGGCGGGCGTCGAGCTCGGCACCGACGGGCCGCCGCGCGAGGCGTCCAGCTCCGACGCGCCGGCGCAGACCGACGCCCGGCGGGAGGCCTCGTCGACGGACCAGGCGGTCGGCGATCGCGGCGCCCCCGACCTGCCGCCGCTGCCGAAGTGTCCGACCGGCTGGATCCCCACCACCTCCGGGGTCAGCGCGGCGCTCAACGCGGTCTGGGGCGCGAGCCCGCTCGATGTCTACGCCGTCGGCGACGCCGGCACCGTGGTCCACTTCAACGGCTACGCCTGGAGCGACCTCACGGCCAAGGTGGGCGCGACGAAGAACCTCACCGGGGTCTGGGGCAGCGGCGCGAAGGACGTCTACGTGGCCGGCGCCGGCGGGACGGTGAGGCACTACGACGGGACCAGCTGGAGCGACCTCAGCGCCAAGGTGGGCACGACCAGCGACCTCCTCGGGGTCTGGGGCAGCAGCGCGAGCGACGTCTACGTCCACGGGGCCGGCTCGACGCTGATCCACTACGACGGCAAGACCTGGGCGCCCTTCTCGCCGGCGCCGAGCAGCGACGTGACCAGCATCTGGGGCCCGAGCCCGACCGCGACCAGCCTCTACGCGCGGATGGGGCACCTCTTCCAGACGGACGGCACCAGCTGGAAGTACCAGAGCACCGCGGTCACCAACTTCTACCCGATGTATCGGCTCTGGGGCGCGAGCGCGACGGACATCTTCGAGGTGGGCGGCACCGCGAAGAACGGCGCCATCATCTCTCACTTCAACGGGACCGAGTGGTCCTCGGTCTTCATGAGCGGCACGCTGCCGCTGCACGGGGTCTCCGGCGAGGGCGCGACGGCGGTCGCGGTCGGCGAGAGCGGCACCGTGCTCCTCTACGATCGCACGAGCTGGAAGCCCCTCAGCGCCGGCACCATCGCCAGCCTGCGCGCGGTCTGGGTCGGCGGGGGCGAGGTCTTCATCGTCGGCAGCGGCGGCACCATCCTGCGCTACGTGCTCCCCTGGAAGGCTCAGGCCTCGGGCACCACCAGCCAGCTCCGCGACGTCTGGGGCTCGGGCCCCTCGGACATCTTCGCGGTCGGCCTCTCCGGGACCGTCGCGCACTACGACGGCAGCAAGTGGACGGCGTCGGCCTGGGGCACCAGCAACCTCTCGGCGGTCTGGGGCAGCGGGCCGAGCGACATCTTCGCGGCCGGGCCCGGGGACTACGGCAGCATCCCCTGCCAGATCCTCCACTACGACGCGACCAAGCAGTGGACGCCGATGGCGGGCGTCGGCCCCTGCACGGGGATCTGGGGCGGCGGCGGGCCACAGGCGCTCTGGGGCGTGAGCGGCAGCGACGTCTTCGCGGGCGGCGGCTGGAAGAGCAACTCGTGGATGCGGCACTACAACGGCACCGCCTGGAGCGCCATGTCGAGCGCCGAGAGCGGGCCGTACAAGTACTGGCGCGGGATCTGGGGCAAGGGCGCGAAGGACGTCTACGCGGTCGGTGAGGCCAACGCGACCGGGTCGCCCGGCGCCATCTGGCACTACGACGGCACCAGCTGGACCGCGGACAGCTCCTTCACGGCCACCACCGGGAGCCTGCGCGGGATCTGGGGCACGACCGGGCTGACCGTCGCCGTCGGCGCGGGCGGCTCCATCGTCGCCAACACCGGCTCGGGCTGGAGCACGATGACCTCGCCCACCACGCAGGACCTCGCCGACGTCTGGGGCAGCGGCAGCAAGGACGTCTTCGCCGCCGGGGCCAGCGGCACGGTGCTCCACTACGACGGCACCAGCTGGAGCGCCATGCACTCCGGCACCACCGCGAACCTCGGTGGCGTCTGGGGCGCGAGCGCCAAGGACGTCTACGCGGTGGGTGACGGCGGCACCATCCTCCACCACTGCTTGCCCTGATCGATTGTCGCGGCGCCCCGCACGTTGGGCGGTGGCGGGCAGCTGCCGCGACCAACAAGTGACGCGAGGCTCGCTCGGCGGCCCAGCTCTTGCTATTCTCCTCCGCGATGCAGGCCGGCTCGTTCCCCACCGCGTTCGGCAAGTACGTCTTGCTGAAACCGCTCGCGCACGGCGGTATGGGGGACATCTACCTCGCGCTCGGCGGGGAGATGGGCGGCTTCGAGAAGCTCTGCGTGATCAAGCGGGTGCGGGCGCGCCGCGAGAACGAGTCCGCGGTCCGCCGCTTCCTCGACGAGGCCAAGGTCGTCGTCAAGCTGAGCCACGGCAACCTGGTGCAGGTCTTCGACGCGGGCTGCGTCGGCGACGAGGTCTACCTGGCCATGGAGTACGTGGAGGGGAGCGACCTCCGCGACCTGATGGTCAAGTGCGACGAGACCAAGCTGCGCGTGCCGACCGAGGTGGCGCTCTACGTGGCGCTGCAGGTCTGCCGCGGGCTCGACTACGCGCACGGCTTCGGCGACCTGAAGCTGGTCCACCGCGACATCTGCCCGAGCAACGTGCTGGTCTCCTACACCGGCGAGGTGAAGCTCACCGACTTCGGCCTCGCCAGCTCGCGCCTGAAGGAGGAGCAGACCGCGCCGGGCAAGGTCTTCGGCCGCTTCGCCTACCTGGCGCCCGAGCAGGCCCACCGCGGCGAGATCGATCTGCGGACCGACCTCTACGCGACCAGCATCATCCTCTGGGAGCTCCTCACCGGACACCAGATGCGGCCCGGCCCGCACACCGACCCGGGCCTCGCGCTGAGCCAGGTGCGGAGCGGCAAGATCACGCCGCCCTCGGCGCGCAACCCGCGCATCCCGCCGGAGCTCGACGCGATCGTCATCAAGGGCCTGCAGCAGGAGCAGAACCGCCGCTACGGGAGCGCCGAGGAGCTGCGGCGCGCGCTCGCCAAGGTGCTGGCGCGCCAGGCGCCCACCTTCGACGCGGCCGGCGTGCACGACTTCATGCGCCAGGTCTACGGCGAGAAGATCGACGAGGCGCGCAGCGAGCGCGAGCGCCTGCTCGGGCAGAGCTACGACCGCTTCCGCCGCGCCAGCAGCACCTCCTTCGCGGGCGGCTCGCCCTCGCTGCCGGGCTCGCCCTCGCTGCAGGGCTCCATCTCGGGGCGCCGGCCCGGCGTGCCGGAGAACCTCGCCGGCCAGGTCGTCGACGGCCGCTACCAGATCATCCGCATGATCGGCGAGGGCGGCATGGGCGCCGTCTACGAGGCCGAGCACGTGGAGATCGGCCGCCGCGTCGCGATCAAGATCCTGCACGCGATCTTCAGCTCGCACCCGGAGACGGTCGCCCGCTTCCGCGCGGAGGCGCGCGCCGCGACGCGCATCGGCCACCCGAACATCGTCGAGGTGACCGACTCGGGCACCACCGGCGACGGCCGCGTCTACTTTGTCATGGAGCTCCTCTCCGGCGTCGACCTCGCCCGCGTGATGGCCGAGGACCGCATCGTCCCCGCGCCGCGCGCCATGGGGATCACGCTGCAGATCTGCCGGGCGCTCCACGCCGCGCACGAGGCCGGCATCGTCCACCGCGACCTCAAGCCGGAGAACATCTTCCTCACCCAGCGCGACACCCAGGTCGACTTCGTCAAGATCCTCGACTTCGGCATCGCCAAGAACGTGGAGCTGGGCGGCGCCGACGACCGGCTCACGCACCCTGGCATCGCGATGGGGACGCCGGAGTACATGGCGCCCGAGCAGGCCGCGGGCAAGGACGTCGACCGGCGCATCGACGTCTACGCGACGGGCGCGCTCCTCTACGAGATGCTGACGGGGCACCTGCCGCACGAGGGCGACAACCTGATGCAGGTGCTGAGCATGAAGGCCTCGCACCCGCCGCCCCCGCCGCGCACGTTCCGCCCCGACATGCCGCCCGAGCTCGAGCAGGTGATCCTGAAGAGCCTCGCGGCGGATCGCGCCCTCCGCTTCCAGACGATGGAGGCGCTCGCGGAGGCGCTGCAGCCCTTCGCCGGCGAGGGCGGCAGCGCCTGGGACGCCACCAAGGAGAGCCCGCTCCCGCCGCCGCTGCGCGGGCGCGCGGCGCCGCCGGGCGCGCCGCAGGGCCCACGCACCGGCCCCGTGCGCGCGGGCCCCGACGGCGGCACCGTGGTCCCCGACCGCAGCAGCCCCGCGCGGCGGGTCGCCTCCGGCCAGGTGCGCATCTCCGACGACGTGATGAGCTCGGCGCACGCGCGCATCTCGCTCTCGCCGGCGAGCCCCACCGCGGCGACGCCGCACGCGGTGCCGGCGCCGGCGATGGCAGAGACGGCGCCGCTGCCCACCCAGCCGCCGCCGGTCGCGACGCCGCCGGCCCCGCCGGGCAAGCTCGGCCTGGCGCCGACGCTGATGGTCCCCGCGCTGCGCCGCCGCTTCCTCTGGCTGGTCGTCGGCGGCGGCGGGCTGATCCTGCTCCTCGCGGTGGCGCTGACGATCGCGCTCTGGCCGCGCGCGCCGAAGCCGCTGGTCAAGCCCGCGCACCCCGACGCCGCCGTGCGGCGGCCGCGGCCCGACGCGCGCGCCCCGACGCCCGCGACCAGGCCAGCGACGCGGCCGAAGGTGAAGCTCACCGCCGAGGAGATCGACCGGCTCCTCGAGTGGGCCAAGCTCGCCGCCGAGGGCGGCCGCTACATCCGGCCCAAGGGCGACAACGTCCTCGAGCTCCTCGACCGCATCGAGGAGGATCACCCCGAGCACCCGGCGACGCAGGCGCTGCGCCGCGACCTCAGCAAGCGGGTGAAGAAGCAGGCGCAGACGGCGATCCGCAAGAGCCAGTTCGCGGCGGCCGAGCGGCTGCTCCGGTCCTGGATGGCGCTCGACCCGCTGGCCAAGCAGGCGCGCGAGGTGATGGCGCAGGTGCAGCTCGCGCAGGGACGCCAGGCGCTGGCGCACAACCGCCCCAAGGTCGCGGCCACCTACGCGGCCGAGGCGAAGAACTACGCGCCGGAGAGCCCCGCCATCGAGGAGCTCTACGGCGACATCGCGATGAAGCGGCGCAAGTACTCGACCGCGGTCGAGCACTACGAGAAGGCGCTCGCCGCGAGCCCTCCGAAGGCGCAGAAGCGGATCAACACCAAGCTGAAGGCCGCGCGCAAGAAGGTGCGCTAGAGCGCCGGGGGGCGGACTCGTGGGGCAGGTTTAGAACCTGCACCCGGTTTCCGCCAGCTGGAGGGCGGACTCTCCGGGGAGGTCTTGGACCTGAGGTGGGTTTCCGCCTGCTGGCAGGCGGAATGTGGGTGCAGGTTCTAAACCTGGGGTTGGCTTCCGCCGTCGGCCTCTCGGCGTTGGAAGGCGGTGATCGCGAGGCACGCGACCTCGACCCTCACATCCCTCCCCCCCACCAGCACCCCTCGCTGAGTCGGGCTTCGACCGGCTGGCTGCGCGTTCGCGTTGGGCTGGCTAACGCACTTGCCAGCTCCGGGCGGCTAACACGCTCGGCAGCCGGTCGCTGGTCGCTCCAGACGAAGTCCAGACAGTCGGCGTCGCTACGCTCGGGCGAGCGGGGGGCTCGGCGCGGTCGGCGTGGGCGCCTCGCTCTTGCGCTGATCGGCGCGCCAGCGGCGGTGGTACTCGGAGCCGGCCTGACGCACGAGCTCGGGGCAGTCGCGGTAGACGAAGCGGATCGCGCGACGGAGCCGCGCCACGTCTCGGTCGAGCAGGGTCGGGTAGCGGTTGCGCAGCTTCACCACCTCGGAGGCCGGACGCCCGCGCGGCCGCTTGCCCTCGGCGGTGAGGCTCTCGGCGAGGCGCTCGGCCTCGTCGATCGACGCCCGCGCGGCCGCTTGCCCTCGGCGGTGAGGCTCTCGGCGAGGCGCTCGGCCTCGTCGATCAGCGCCGCGTCGAAGCCCTCGAGCCTGGCGAGCTCCGTCTGGTTCTTGCGCGCGATCAGCGCGAGGTCCGCGAGGCGCCGCGCGAGCTGCGCCGTGCCGCTCTCCTCGCGCCGGCCCAGCACGCCCGCGAGCGCGGCGTCGGACGGGGTGGTCGCGCCGTCGTCGAGCACGAAGTCGAGCAGCGCCTCCAGCTCGCCCTCGACGGTGGACGCGCGATCGACGAGCCGCTGGTAGCTGGTGTCCACCTCGGCGTAGGCGCAGTAGGTCTGCAGGCGCCGGCACGCGGCCGCCTCGCTGCGGATGGTCGCGATCACGGTGTGGGGGAGGAACGCAGCTCCGGCTACTCCGGTCGCTTGAGGTCGACCTCCACCGCCGCGCCCGCCTCGGGGCGCACCTGCACCTCGCGCCTCTCCCTCGCGCCGCTCTCCGTGCTCACCTCGACGAGGTGCCGGCCCGGGCTCGCGGTGACGAAGAGCGGCGTCGAGCCTCGCGGGACCCCGTCGAGGGAGACGCGGGCGCCCGGCGGGCTCGAGGTCACCAGCAGGTGCGGGGCGAAGCGCTCGGTCGCGAGCGGCCGCGTCGCCACGCGGGCCTGCTCCTTCGCGCTCCGCTGCCACCAGACGATCGAGGCGCCGAGCCCGACGAGGAGCAGCCCGCCGAGCACCAGCAGCCAGCGCTTGCTCCTCGGCGGCAGGATGCCGCGCTCGAGGTCGGCGAGCACCGCGGCGCGCTCCCGGTTGGTCCGGCGCTGCTGCTCGAGCCGCCCCTCCAGGTCGGCGCGCTCCGCCTCGAGCGCCCGCAGGCGTGCGTGCAGCTCGAGGCGGTCAGCGGGCATCGGTGCCCTCCGGGGTCGCGGGCAGTGAGGCGGGCGTGGGCAGCGACGCGGGCGCCGCGGCGAGCGGCGCGAGCTGGAACCAGACCGTGTCGGTCCCGCGCAGCGTCACCGCCACCGGCGCGCGCCCCTCGGCGGCGACGGTCGCGCGCGGCTGCAGCGGCGAGCTGGCCACGAAGAGCGGGGTCACGCCCACCTCGAGGCCGTCGAGGAAGACGCTGGCCCCGCTCGGCTCGGAGAGGAAGAGCGTGCCGCCCGGCGGCCGCTCCCAGGAGCGGAGCGGGATCAGCGCCGGGTGCAGCGCCACCTCGCCGGTCGCCGGCGCGAGCAGCGGCCGCTGCCAGGGGATGCTGCGCGAGCCGAGGACGCGCACCAGGTGCGGCCCGGGGCAGACGCGCTGGCGGAGCGGCGCGGTGCCGAGGAGCTGGCCGTCGATCGTGACGGCGGCGCCCTTCGCCTCGCGCCCCACCTCGAGCCAGGCGCGGCAGCCGCGCGCGAGGAGCGCTCGCTCCTTCTCCCGCGCGGCGAGGTAGCCGCGGGTCGCGTCGCGGATCCCGCAGTAGGCGCTGCTCACCGCGGTGACCAGCACGATCCCCGTGAAGAGCCAGTGCCGGCCGGCCCAGGAGAGGCCGCGGCGCGCGCGGAGCCGCCAGCGCTTGCGGCGGATCCTCCGCTCGAGGGTGGCGGCGGTGGCCTCGAGGCCGGCGAGCTCCGCGCGGCGCTTCGCCAGCTCTGCCTCCTCCAGCTCGCAGCGGCTGGCGAGCGCGGTCTCGTCGTCGCGGTAGCCCATCGCCTCTCGCAGCTCCCTCGGCTGAACGCGCTGAGCGGCGCTCAGCGGCGGTCCGACAAACAAGGTAGCTCCCCGCGCCGACCTCGAGCAAGACCGGGCGACGTTCCGCGCGCTCGGGCTGTTGGTGACGAGCGCGCTCGGGCTGGCCACGACTGGCGACAAGCGCGCGCGGGCTGCCGGTGACAAGCGGGCTGGCCACGACCAGCGACACGCGCTCGGGCTGGCCACGACCAGCGACACGCGCTCGGGCTGGCCACGACCGGCGACAAGCGCTCGGGCTGGCCACGACCGGCGACGGCGGGCCGAATCAAGCGATCCCCGGGCGAGGGCGTCGGGGTGGCGTGGCGCGAACGCCGTTAGACCTGTTTCACGGGTCGGCGAACGTGGTAACTGAGGCGCGAGGTGATCATGCGAAGACGTGCCGCGACCTTCTCGAGGTTCTCCAGACTCCTGCTCGTCGCCCTGCTGCCCTGCACGGCCCCGCCGTCGGCGTTCGCCGAGGGACCGCCCGCGTGCCGTGCGCTGGTCGATGTCGCGGTGAAGACCAAGGACAGCGTCGACTACTGGGTCGCCGAGGTGACCGTCGACGGCAAGCCTCGCCTCGCCGCCCGTCGCGGCCTGGTGGCGCAGCACGGTCAGCAGCTCTACAGCCTGCGCCTGAAGCCGCGCGAGCAGGACGCGGGACAGGTCAAGTGGGACGAGCTGACCGCCACCCCGCTCGGCGGAGCCAGGCGAGTCACGCTGTGGAGCTCTCCCGAGGCGGTCGAGGACGACCCGGATGCCGGGGGCGGGATGCGCAACCAGGAGGAGTCGCGCCTCGAGGTCCTCAGCGTCATCGGTCCGTGGGTGTCTCTCTGCGTGGCCAATGACGGGTATCACGGCGGCGCGCACGGCACCGATGGTTCGCACTATCGGATGGTGTCGCTGCCTGCCGGCGCCAAGGTGTCGATCCTGCCGCTGCTCGGGCCGGCCGCGGTGGCCGAGGTGAACCGAGCCATCGCCGCGGCCGACAAGTCCCGCGCCGAGGACGGACAGCTGGGGAGCGACCCCGACCCGCTGCCCCGCGTCGACGCGCGCAAGCCCTCCGACGAGGTCGCCCTGAGCTGGGACGGGCGCTGCAATCACGTCTGCACCGACGACGATCCGGTGGAGCCTGGCCCCTACGTTCGCACCCTGCTCTCCTGCTGCAGCTGGGCGGAGAACCACAACCTCTACGATCTGGCCGCGCGGCTTCGCAAGCTACCGCCGGCCCTGGCGTCGCAGGTCCGCGTCGACGAGAAAGCGCGCTACCTGCTGCCGGCTCCCGACGGCTGCGCGGCGGTGGGGGTGCGAAAGGGGCAGATCATGCTGCGGGCCAAGGGCTCGAGCCGCGTCGAGGCGCTGCCCTGGTCCGGTCCCGCCATCGTCTCGCTGATCGGTGTGGTGTGGCTCCCGCCGACGACGGCGTTCCAGCTCTCCCAGGTGCCGGCCGCGAGGGAGGGGGATCCGCAGGTCCGGGCCCTGGTCGCGTCTGCCCGCCGTCTGGTCGGGCAGAAGAAGCTGCCGGCCGCCATCGAGGCGCTGAAGAAGGCCGCCGTCCTGGCGCCCGAGGACGCGACCGTGCTCAGCGAGCTCGGCTTCGCGCAGCTCCTGGCCGGTGCGCTCGACGACGCGCGCAGGACCAGCGAGCACGCGCTGCGGGTCACCACCGAGAAGCCGCA
>JAKLHH010000193.1 GCA_022710245.1 Myxococcota bacterium | reverse complement strand
GGTTGCCGACCACGATCAGGCCGCTGCCGAGCGGCGCGAGCTCGAGGGTGAGCGCGTTGGCCTCCAGCACCTCGACGGCGGGCGCGGCGCCCAGCTCGGCGCGCAGCACCGCGGCGAGCTCGCGGTCGCGCTCGACCGCGACGACCCGGCCGGCCACCGCGGCGAGCCGCGCGGTCAGCGTGCCCAGCCCGGCGCCGATCTCGATCACCGTCGCGCCCGGCTCGATCTGGGTCGCGGCGACGATGCGATCGAGGACGGAGGGGTCGTGCAGGAAGCACTGCCCCCAGCTCTTCTTCGCCTGCAGCCCGTAGCGGCGCAGCAGCGCCCCAGGGGAGTCGAGGCGGGTCACAGCGGAAGCCGTGGGGCGACCGCGAGGTCGAGCCCGCTACGCTCGCCGCGCGCGAGGCGGCGCGCTCCGGCCGCCGCGATCATCGCCCCGTTGTCCGTGCAGAGCCGCACCGGCGGCAGGTGGAGCGAGAAGCCGTCCTCCGCCGCGGCCACGGCCAGCGCGCCGCGCACCGCTCCGTTCGCCACCACGCCGCCGCCGGCGACGAGCGCCGTGACCCGCCGCTGCCGGATCGCCTCGCGCGACTTGCGCACCAGCACGTCGACCACCGCCTGCTGGAAGCTGGCGCAGAGGTCGGCGAGCGCCTGGCCCTCGGGCCGGCCCGACGCCCGCACGAAGTTCACCACCGCCGTCTTCAGCCCGCTGAACGAGAAGTCGAGCTCGTCGCGTCGGGGGAGCGCGCGCGGGAAGTGGATCGCGCCCGGCTCGCCGCTCGCCGCCAGCTGCTCGATGATGGGCCCGCCGGGGTAGCCGAGCCCGAGGAGCTTGGCCACCTTGTCGAAGGCCTCCCCCGCCGCGTCGTCGCGCGAGGCGCCGAGGAGGCGGTAGCTGCCGAAGCCCTCCACCAGCACCAGGCAGGTGTGGCCGCCCGAGACGAGCAGCGCCACGTGGCGTCCCGCCGGAGGCTCGCCGCTCATCAGGTCCGGCGCGCAGAGGTGACCCTCGAGGTGGTTCACCCCGACGAGCGGCAGCCCGGTCACGTAGGCGAGCGCCTTGGCGGCCTGCAGCCCGACGAGGAGCGCGCCGGGGAGGCCCGGTCCGCGCGTCACGGCGAGGCCGTCCAGCTCCGCGAGCGCGCAGCCGGCGTCGGCGAGCGCCTCCTCGATGACGGGCACCACGTTGCGGAGGTGCTGGCGCGAGGCGAGCTCGGGGACCACGCCGCCGTAGGGCCGATGCGTCTCCACCTGCGAGGAGATGATGTTGGAGCGGATGACGCGGCCGTCCTCGACCACGGCGGCCGCCGTCTCATCGCACGAGGACTCGATGCCGAGGACCAGCACAGCTCAGAGCGACTTCAGCGCGGCGCGGATGTCGCCGACGTAGCGGCAGGTCGGGCAGAGCGAGAGGAAGGACTCGTAGGCCTTGCGCGCGTCGACCTTCTTGCCCTGCTCGTGGAGGGCGGCACCGATCACCAGCTGGGCGTAGGGCGCCTTGTCGTTCGCGGTCTCGGCCTTGCGCGCGAGGTCGAGCGCCTTCTTCATCTGGCCCGCCTCCATGAAGTGGAGCGCGACCTCCTGCAAGGCCTCCCAGCCGGCGGGGTTGAGCTCCACGGCCTTCTGCCAGACCTTGAGCGCCTGCCGCCGCTTCTTCGCCTTGGTCAGGCCCTCGGCCTCGGCGACCAGGGCGGCGTAGTCGCCGGCAGGCTTCGCCGCGCCCGCGTCGGGGGTCTTCGCGGCGACCTTCGGCGCGCCCGCGTCCGGGGTCGCCTTCGCCGCGCTGCCCGCGCCAGTGCCAGTGCCCGTGCCCGACGCCTCGCCGCTGCCGCTGCCTGGCGCCTCGCCGCTGCCGCTGCCGGTGCCGGCCGCGACGGCGCTGCCGGTGCCGCTGCCGGTGCCAGCCGGCTGCGTGGCTGGCTGGCTGGCCGCGAGCTTCGGCTGCTCCTTCTTGGTCTTGGCGGTCGCGTCCTCCACCTTCTTCGCGGCCGCGCGCTGCTGCGCGACGGCGACCTTGTCGACCTGGAGGTAGGCGGGCCCGTCGCCCATGTAGGGGTTGTTCTTGTACAGGTAGAAGGCGATGCCGCCGCCGACGACGCCGACCGCGAGCACGCCGAGGGCGATCCACTTGCCCTTCTGCGCCGGCCGCCGGTCGCGCGTCGAGCCGATCTCCGAGTAGCCGTCCTGCTGGTAGTCGGAGGCGAAGAACTCCTCGTCGTGGACGTTGATCGAGGCCTCGCTCGGGTCCTCCTTGCCCTCGCGCTCGGCGGAGGCCACGGCGGCCTCGTTGATGCGATCGCTGCTGACGCTCGCGTCGCGCCGCGCCGCCGCGCCGGGCCGCTCGGGTCGGGCCGGGCTCGGGAACGGGATCACGTGCCCTCGCTGGTCGGGCTGCTCCGCGCTCCCGTCGCCGCCCGCCGGGGCCTCGTCGTCGAGCCAGCGATCGAGCTCCGCCTCCTCGGCCGCGCGGGCGCTGGCCAGCACGGGCGCGTCGATCGAGCCCGCGACCTGCGGCCCGGAGGCGGCGTCCCGCACCGCGGCCTCGACGTCACGCCCCATCCGCGCGGTGATGTCGGGGTCGTCGATGGCGTGGAGCCGGTCGAGGGTGGCAGCGGGCTGCAGCGGCCCCGTCGAGACCGCCCGCAGCGGTCCGACTGGCTGCGGGCCGGTGACCTGGTCTGGCGCGAACGCGGGCGTGCGGTCCTCGCGCCCCTGCGAAACGCTGCGGGATGATGCGGCGGGCGCCTGCGGGCCGGTCAGCTGGTCCGGCACGAAGGCGAACTGCTCCGCGAGCGCCGCGGCCGGGGCGACCGACGCGGGCTCCGGCTCCGCGGTGGCGTTCCCGGGGCTGGCGGGGGCCGGCGGGCTCGCGGGCTCCAGCACCGGCGCGGCGAGCTCGGCCTCGGCGAGCTCAGCCTCGGCCCGCGGGATGAGCTCCTCGACGGGCGCGACGAGCTCCTCGACGGGCGCGACGAGCCTGGCCTGGGCGGGCGCCGCGAGCTCGGTCGCCGGCACGGCGAACTCGGCCTCCGCCGGCGCGGCGAGCTCGGCCTCGGCTGTCGCGGCGGCCTCGGCGGGCGCGATGGGCTCGGTGCCGTCGAGATCAGCCGCGGCCGGCGCCGGCTCGGACGCAGGCTCGAGGGAGGGCACCGCCACCGCAGCCGCCGCGGCCTGCACCGGTGAGCGGACGTCGCCGACGAGCACCCGCGCCTCCTGCGGCGCTCCGGCGAGGGCGCTGGAGAACGCGTCGCCAGCCTCGGTGGCCGGTGCTACCCCACGCAGCGTGTCCTTGCGTCCACCCCTCGCCGCCGAGCGCAGCGCGGCCTCGTCGAGCGACTCGGGACGGACTGGCCCCTTGGCGGCGTCATAGACGAGGCCCTCGAAGAAGAGCTTGCTGATGATCTCCAGCGACTCGAGGTCGCCGAAGTCGCTGTCATCGACGACCTGCAGCAGCGTGCGGCGACCATCGAAGAGCCTGAGGATGCCGTTCACCTCGTCCGGGATCTCGCCG
The DNA here is from genome assembly GCA_022710245.1 of Myxococcota bacterium. Next base: position 6,297 of record JAKLHH010000193.1, on the reverse strand, counting down.
AGCCGCTCTGCCAGCTCCCGGTAGTCAACCTCGAAGACCGTGTCGAGCGCGGGGAGCTGCTCGAGCAGGCGCCCCCACTCATCGACCCGCCGCATGCCCTCCATCAGCAGCGCCTGGTTGGAGCGCTGGATGACGTCGTTGCGGCGGATGACCTTGAACTCCACCTCGAAGCTGCCGTCGCTCCAGCCGAGGAGGCGGTAGACGGCCCCCTCACCCTGCAGCCGGCCCAGCTCGGCGTCGATGATCTGCCCGTTGCGGAAGTAGATGGACCCCTGCCGCCGCTGCTCGTTGTTGAAGTGGATGATGCCCGACTTGCGGCCGAGCTCGAGGGTCTGGATCAGGTCGACGACGGCCATGTCGGCGAGGTTGCCCGCGAAGGTGGTGCGGCCGTCCTTCTTGGCCAGGGTCTCGCGCTGCCGCTTCTGCAGCAGCATCTTGATGCGGATCAGGATCTCCTTCACGAAGATCGGCTTCGTGAGGTACTCCTCGACGCCCAGCTCGAGGCCGCGGATCTTGTCCTCGACCGACCGCTGGTTGGTGAGGAACATGAACGGGATGGCGGCCCACTTCGGATCCTGCTTGAGCCGGGCGCAGAAGGCGAAGCCGTCGAGCTCGGGGAGCTGCGTGTCGGAGATGATGAGGTCGGGCTTGGCGATCTCCACCTTGTCGACGGCGTCGAGGCCGCTGACCGCGGTGGTGACGTTGTAGCCCGCCTTGCGGAGGCTCACCTCGAGGACCCGGAGGTTGCGCGCGTCACCGTCGATGAGCAGCAGGTTCGGCTTCACCACGAGAGGCCCCTTTTGAATCGCGGTTGCCGCTCCGGCGGCGGCAGCGACTGCCGCTCTGGAAGCGGCGGCAGCGAAGAGTCTTGCGGGCGCCGCCCTGGAAGCGGCAGAGCATCAGTGAAATCCGCCATGTTCCCGACGACGCTGGCCTGGCGGTAACGCTACCCTCTGCGAGTGAGCAGGTCAAGGTGCGGACCCCGCCGCTCCCCGCCGCTGACCGCCGCCGCGGGGCTGGCACCATCGCCGATGGGAGAGCGCTTGCGGAGGCCTCGGAGGGCTGGCTATAGTTTCGGACGATCGCCAACTCCTCCACCACCCGAGGTGACACCGCGATGGCACTCTGCCCGAAGTGCTCGAAGCAATGCCCCGACGACGCGGCCCACTGCGGGTTCTGCGGGGGCGCGCTCCCCGCCCTGGTGCCCAAGAAGACGATGTTCGGCTACGCCGCCATGATGCCCGCCGGGCAGGCTCCCGCTGCCAAGCCAGCTGCACCCGCCGCCCCGCGCGGCGGAGCGCAGGTGGCGGGCACCCGGCTCGGCATGCCAGCTCCTGACGTGCGGCCTGCCCGTCAGGCCGCGCCGGCGGAGCCAGCGGTGGTGGTGGCGCCGCAGACCTCCGCGCCGCAGACCTCCGCGCCGCAGACCTCCGCGCCGCAGATCTCCGCGCCGCAGACCTCCGCGCCGCAGACCTCCGCGCCGCAGACCTCCGCGCCTCAGACCGCGGCCCCCCAGCCGCGCCCGGCGCGGGTCACCACGCGTCCCTCCGACGACCCGCTCGCCCGGACCCAGTTCGCCGAGCTCAGCACCCCGGCGGCGCGGCCCGAGGACGCGGTGGCGAAGACCCAGTGGGCCGACCCGCAGGCACAGGGACCGGCTCGCGCCGCGCCGCAGGCACAGGGACCGGCTCGCGCCGCGCCGCAGGCACAGGGACCGGCTCGCGCCGCGCCGCAGGCGCAGCGCCCGCTCTCGCAGAGCATGATGCAGCAGGGGATGCCCGCGCCTGCATCGCTCCGCCGCAGCCAGCCGCACGCCGCCCAGCCGCGCGAGCCTGAGATCCCGGCCACCATGTTCGCTCCTTCCCAGCCCGCACCTCAGCCCTCGCAGCCCGCGCACGCTCGCGAGGACCCGCAGTTCGGGCGAGGCGACGCCGCGCACGCCGAGCGACAATCTGCCCTTCATCACGGAGCCTCCGAAGGAGGCGAGCAGGGCAAATTCCCCGCCACCATGTTCGCGCCGGCCACGACACCAGGGCAGGCACCCGTCGCGGTGCCGGCCACGCAGTTCGCCCCCGCGGCGCCCGCCGCCGCCGAGGTACCCGCGACCCGCTTGGCGGCGGCTGCCACACCCCGCCCCGACGCCTCCCGCCCGGTCCTCGCCTCGGAGTCGCTCGCGGCTGACCTCGCGCCGCAGGAGCCAGCGCGCGGCGCCATGCGGGCGCTGATGGCGATCGGCGGGGTGCTCCTGATCGGCCTCTTCGTCGCCCCCTGGGGCGAGGTGGCGGGGAAGCTCATCTTCTCCTGGGACCTCCTGAAATCGCTGAGCGGGGTGCTGTTCGCCAAGCGCATCTACCTCGCGGCCGCCGGGGTTGTCTTCCTGGCCGCGGCGCTCTTGCCCCTCCCCTACCTGCTCCGCGCGCTGATCGGGCTGGTGCTTGGCCTCATCCCGTTCGTGCTCGACGCCATCAACGTCCCGGAGTGGCGGCTGATCTTGCTCTTCGGCAGCCTGATCCTCCTGCCGGCCGCGCTCCTGCACCGCGCGCGCTATCGGGGTTCGGTGCTCTCCCGGATCCTGGTCGGCGTGGGGGTCCTCGGCATCCTCGCCTGCTTGCTGGTCCCGGAGGGCGGGAGCGTGCCCCTCATCAAGGTCTTCGACGGGCTCGGCGACGCCCCCGCGTCGACCATCGTGCTGCGGCTCTTCCCGCTCCTGCTGCTGCTGCTCGCGCTCCTCTCGCTTTTGGCCTTCCTCGGCAGCGGGAGCACCGGCCTGGCCCGCATCTGGGCGGTCGGGCTCCTCCTCTTCCTGCCCCTGCAGATGTGGCTCTCGACCGCGTTTCAGCTCGGCAGCGGCAAGGCGGCTACCCACCTCATCCCGGACTTCTACGGTGGTCTCACCCTTCTCGCCGCGCTGGTGCTGAGCGCCTTCGGCCTCTCCCAGCTCTTCGCCGCTGGCCAGCCACACCGGTAGGCACCCTCCGTCCTCCTCAGGCCCCCCTGTGGATAATTGTGGATAACTTCGCGGCCATGCCGTTATTGCAACGTAATTCCGAGCCATTAATGCGGTCCGCTTCTGTGGAGAAGCGAGTGTGTAACTCCATCCCCGCCGCGGGTTGACGCGACGCGTTGCCAACGTTGACAGGAACGCACAGGTCTGTTACGGTCTGTCACACCTCATTCTGGCCACGTTCCCCGCGACAATGCCCGGGCGGGCGTGACCCAGTAGTAGTGGATGAGCACGGATGAGCCGGCAGCGCCACATCGCCTGGGAGGACGTGCTGGACCTGCGGGTGGTCCGGCGGCTTGGCGGCATCGTCTGCCGCCGCTGGAACATCGGCCTTGGCTTCGGTGGAGCGGACGGGACGCTCTACCAGGGCCCCGCTGCGGTCAACTACGCGATCCGGCGCGGGCCCTGCGAGCTGCTGCGCAGGCTCCTCGGCGAGCAGTGCCGGGACAACGGCCGCAGCGCCTTCCGGGCCATCCAGGAGCAGGTCGCGGCCGCCGCGCTGCCCGGCGGCGCGCCTCCGCCGCGCAGCCTGCCGCTCGACTGCCACGCGGGGCTGCGCGAGGTCGCCGCGCCGATCTTGATCGAGGGCGAGGTGGAGGGCTTCGTCTACGCCGGCGGCTACCTGCACCACGAGAGCGACGGCAGGCAGGAGCTCAGCGAGCGGCTGCTCCGGCTCGGCGTGCCCGTGGAGAGCCTGCCGGACGTCTTCTCCGATCTCGCCGTGCTGAGCGCCGCCGACGAGGGCTTCCTCCGTGAGCTGGTGGAGGTCATCGCCGACGAGATCGGCGCCTTCCAGACGGAGGCCGCGAGCACCGATCGGCGGCAGCCGCTCGGCGGGCCGGATCGTCGCACGCGCTACCCGTATGACGAGATCACCGGCGAGAGCCGGCCGATGCAGGAGCTCTACCGCCTCCTCGACAAGGTGATCGACTCCGACTCCACGGTGCTGGTGCAAGGGGAGAACGGCACCGGCAAGGAGCTCATCGCGCGGGCCATCCACTTCAACTCGCGCCGGCGGCACCTCCGCTTCGTGGTGCAGAACTGCTCCGCCTTCAACGACAACCTCCTCGACTCGGAGCTCTTCGGCCACAAGAAGGGCGCCTTCACCGGCGCGGTGAGCGACAAGCAGGGGCTCTTCGAGGTCGCTGACGGCAGCACCTTCTTCCTCGACGAGATCGGCGACATGAGCCCCTCGCTGCAGGTGAAGCTGCTCCGCGTGCTGCAGGAGGGGACCTTCATCCCCGTCGGCGACACGCAGTCGAAGAAGGTCGACGTGCGCATCATCGCGGCGACCAACCGCGACCTCAAGCGGATGGTCGAGCGGGGGGAGTTCCGCGAGGACCTCTACTACCGGATCAACGTGATCGCCATCCACGTGCCGCCGCTCAGGGACCGCCGCGAGGACATCCCGGCGCTGATCGAGTGCTTCCTGCGCAAGCAGTCCCGCGGCGATCACCACCGGCTGAAGAAGCTCTCCAAGGGCTGCATCGCCCGCCTGCTCGACTACAGCTGGCCCGGGAACATCCGCGAGCTGGAGAACGAGATCGAGCGGCTGGTGGTGCTCTCCGGCGAGGAGAAGCTGATCGGCGAGGACCTGCTCTCGTCGCGGATCCGGCAGCAGGGGCCCTCGCGGCCGGAGTCGACCGAGGGCCCCCACGGCGAGGCGCCAGACTGCCTGCCCGGCGCGGTGGAGTCGCTGGAGCGCACGATGATCTACGAGGTGCTCAAGCGCAACCACTGGAACAAGACCCGCGCGGCGCAGGAGCTGCAGATCAGCCGCCGCAACTTGATCCGCAAGGTGAACAAGTACAACCTCGACCAGCGGCGAGCGCCCCGCTCGGGCTGACCGCTGCCCTCTCACCACGCTGCGCTCTCACCACCGCGCCACCAGCGCCGCCCCGGCGCCGCCACCGCGCCGCTGGTTTTTCGACCCAGGAGTGATAGAGTTGGACCGGCGCCGACGCGGCCGCCGAGGATCTCGTGAACGCTCCGCACCCCACCGCGCTGCTCGTCGCCCTCGCCGCCCTCGGCGCCCTCGGGGCGTGCAAGCCTCCGCCCCCGCCGGTCACCTGGCGCGACGACTTCGCGCTCCTCTACTCGAACACCTCGGTGCTGCCCAGCGACCCGCCCCGGCACCTGTGGACGCGCGCCGACGAGGAGCTGCTGCAGCGGCGGCTCGGGTTCGCGGACTGCGTCGCCATCGGGCGCACGAAGATCGTCACCACCTACAGCACCTTCAGCTCGCCCAAGCAGCTCGGGCTCTCCTTCCGCCCGAGCGAGATCATCCACGGCTCGCTGGAGGGGTTGCTCGACGGTGACGGCGACCTGATCCTGCAGCTGACGCCGGCCTCGACGGACGACTTCCAGCTGGCGATCAAGGTGCAGCGGACGCTGGCGGGGACCCGCTACCTCGTCTTCCTCAAGCAGCAGCCGCAGCCCGGGCGCGGCCCCGTCTGGCACTGGGCGCTCTACCGCGATGATCCCGAGCTGATCCGCGAGGTCCGCGCGAGCTACGAGCTCCTGCGGCGAGAGCGCGAGAAGAAGGGCAGCGACGCGCCCCCTCAGTGAGCGCGTCGTCCTGCCTTCACGTCGCCGTCCTACTGGAAGCTGCTCGGCGAGCGCGGCTGGAAGCTGGCGAAGATGGCCTCCACCTCGCGCCAGATCTCCTGAGCGCGCGTCGGGTCCGCCCAGGCGCGGAGCTCGAAGGCGACGCCGTGGCTGACCAGGCAAAGGCTGCGGAGCTGCACCGGGCCACCGGGTCCCTGGAACACGTAGGTGGCGAGGATGCCGGGCACGCCGGTGCCCCCGACGCTGGGGAGCCGGCGCACGTTGCTCACCCGCACGCGCGGGTGCGTCTGGTAGCGCTGCGCGTAGACGGAGCGCCAGAGCCCGTCGGCGTCCCGGCCAGCGGCCTCCCAGGTGAGGAGGTGGACGGTGCCGAGCGGCGTGGGCGAGGCGGCCTCGGCGCGCTGGAAGGGGATGACGAAGCGCACGCCGCCCAGCTTGCGCATGCCGGCGCGGTTGAAGCTCCAGCTGCCCGGCACCTGGATCAGGTAGCCAGCGACGCGATCGCGAAAGACGCGCATCGCGGAGGGCTGCGGCGTGGGGCCCGGGGTGGGGGCGGGCGTCGCCACCGCAGCCTTGGGGGCCACGCAGTAGATCGACGTGCGCGTGCGCACGAGGATCGCGCCGGTGGCCGCCACGGGGCTGCCGACGCCGGGGGCGTCGAGCGCGGCGCGGAAGACCACGTCTCCGCTCTCGGGGCTGTAGGCGAGCAGCTGCACCTCGCCGCC
>JAKLHH010000192.1 GCA_022710245.1 Myxococcota bacterium | reverse complement strand
GCTTGCGGGTCCCGTCGTAGACCTCGGCGCCGACCGGCACCGAGGTGAGCAGCGCGCGAGTGGCGCCGCCCGCCGGAGCGACGCTCTTCCCGACCTTCCCGGTGTGCCCGGACTCCCCGGACTCCCCGGTCCCCCGGGTCCCCCCGGTCCTGTTGACCGGCTCGCCGGCGCCGGGGGGCGTGGCGTCCTGGCCCGCCGCGTCCGCGGCAGCGCCGTCGGGTGCGGCGGCGTCGGCGGCAGCGGTGGCGCGGAGCTCGCGGGTCGCGAAGGAGACGCGAGCGTCCGGCGCTCGGGTGGCGCCGCGGGCGTCCCCGGCGGCCGGGCCCGGCAGGGGCGCCGGCCGGACCAGGAGCAGGGTCAGCACCACGCCCGCCGCGAGCCCGAACATCAGCCCGGACCAGAGGAGGAGGAGCCGCGTTCGTGAGCGCCTCCTCGAGCGCTTGCGCGAGCGCGGCCTCTTCTCCGGGACCATCGACGAGTCCGCGGCCGGGCTCATCACCGGGGTCAGGCGGCGCACACGGGCCGTCTGCCGCGGGTCCGTGGCGGTCGGGCTCAGCAGCGGCGTCGGGGCGGTCGGGCTCAGCAGCGGCGTCATCCGGCGTTCGCGAGCGCTGCCCTGCGCAGGCGGCTCCGCGCGCGCCAGCACCGTCGCGGCGAGCTCGGGCCGCGGCTCCTCCGGCGCTGGGCGTGCGAGGGCCGGGATCGCCTGGGCCTGCTCCAGCAGCGCCCGGGCGAGGAGCGAGGTCTTCTCGCTCGCCTGGGCCTGGACCGGGTGGGTCTGCAGGCAGCCGGCGAGGTAGCCCTGCAGGCGTGCGTGCGCGTCCGAGGGGGCGACGTCCTCGCGCCGCAGCCGGTAGAGCTCCTCGGCGAGCCGTTCCTGCAGCTCGCGCCCGCTCGCGGGACGCTGCTCGGGGCGCCGCTCGAGGCAGCTCGCGACCAGCTCCAGCAGCGAGCCGCTCACCGAGCCGAGCCGCTCGAGCCCGGCTGCCTGGGGGGACGGCGCGCGGCGGACGCCCGAGAGGTCCACCTCGGCGCGCAGCGGCTCCCCGCTGAGCATCTCGTAGAGGACGGCGCCCAGGGAGAAGAGGTCGCTGCGCGGCTCCACCCGGCCCTGCGCCTGCTCCGGCGCCATGTAGCTGAGCTTGCCCTTGATCAGGTCCGCCGCGCTGACCGCCAGTCGCCCCGCGGCCTTGGCGACACCGAAGTCCACCAGCTTCACGTCGCCCTGCGCGGAGAGGAGGATGTTGCTCGGGCTCACGTCGCGGTGCACGACGCCAGGGGCGCCGCCCCGCTCGGGGACGAAGCTGTGAGCGTAGTCGAGCGCGGCGCTCACCTCCATGGCGATGAAGAGCGCCACGTCGATGGGGATCCTCTCGCCGGTGCCCAGGATCCCGAGCAGCTCACGCACCGAGAGCCCGGTCACCAGCTCCATCACGAGGTAGTAGGTCTCCTCGGACTTGCCGGCGTCGAAGGTCTGCACGATGTTGCGGTGCGCGAGCGCCATCGCCAGCCGCATCTCGTCGAGGAACATCAGCAGGAACTGCCGGTCCTGGCTGAGGTGCGGGTGGAAGAGCTTGAGCGCGACGTCCTTGGACGCCCGGGCCAGGCCCGTCAGTCGCGCCTGGTAGACGGTCGACATACCGCCGGAGCCGATGGTGGCGAGGATCTCGTACCTGCCGACGCGGCGGACCATGGAAGCCGGGATCCCGGATGGTGTGAGGTGGAGGTTCGGTCGTATAGTAGCAGCATCCGAGGAGCCATGGAAACACCGACCAAGCTCATCTACGACGACAAACAGCCGGTGCTCGTGCTCCGCGCGGCGGTGCTGCTCGTCGCCGCGGGCCCCGACGAGGGGGCGCGCTGCGACCTGGGTCTCGGCCGCATCACCGTCGGGACCGCGCCTGACAACGCCCTCGTCCTCACCGACTCGCACGTCTCGCGGCACCACATCGAGATCCAGGTCCGCGACCAGGGCTACCTGGTGCGGGACCTGGGCTCCACCAACGGCACGCTCTACCAGGGCGCGCGGGTCGGCGAGGTGCTGGTCGCGCCGGGCGCCGAGCTGCGCGTCGGCTCGACCGTCCTCAAGCTCGAGGCGGGCGAGGAGCGCTCGCACGTCATCGGGCGCCGCGAGAGCTTCGGCTCGCTGATCGGCGCGGCGCCGGCGATGCAGGAGGTCTACGGGCTCCTCGCGGCGGTCGCGCCCACCGACGTGACCGTCCTCATCGAGGGCGAGACCGGCACGGGCAAGGAGATGGTCGCCGAGGAGCTGCACCGCCACTCCCCGCGCGCCACCCGGCCGCTCTCGGTGATCGACTGCGGCTCGCTGCCGCCGAGCCTCATCGAATCGGAGCTCTTCGGTCACGAGCGCGGCGCCTTCACCGGCGCGGTGCGCGAGCGCGAGGGGATGTTCGAGAAGGCTCGCGGAGGCACCGCGTTCCTCGACGAGATCGGCGAGCTCCCGATGGAGCTGCAGACGCGGCTGCTCCGCGTGCTCGACCGCCGGGTGGTCAAGCGGGTCGGCGGCAACCTCGAGCGCAAGGTCGACGTGCGCCTGGTCGCCGCCACCAACCGTGACCTCGCCGAGGAGGTGCGCAAGGGTCGCTTCCGCCAGGACCTCTACTACCGCCTCGCGGTGATCCGCCTGATCGTCCCGCCGCTGCGCAAGCGCCCCGAGGACATCCCGCTCCTCGCACGTCACTTCCTCTGGGAGGCGGGCTGCGTGAACCCGGAGAGCAAGCTCACGCCCGAGGTGCTCGGCGTGCTCAGCACGCGGCAGTGGCCGGGCAATGTGCGCGAGCTGCGCAACGTCATCGAGCGCGCGATGGTCATGGCCGACAGCGCGGGCGCGGTCGCCTTCCAGTCAGATCCCTTCGAGCGCGGCACCACGCCGCCGCCCGGCCTGACGCGGCCCGAGCCGGAGCTGCCCCGCGCGCCCGTGCCGCCGGCGAGCGACGACAGCCTCGAGAGCTCTGGCTCCTACGACAGCTCCAGCGTCGAGACCTCCGGTGCCTTCGAGAGCTCGGGCTCGTTCGAGAGCTCCGGCTCCTTCGAGGTGCCCGCCGGGGCTCCGGCCATGGAGTGGCTCGTGCGCGCGCTCCCGCCCGACTACCTGGACCGGCCCTACAAGCTCGCGAAGGAGCTCCTCAACCACCAGTTCGAGGCGCTCTACCTGCAGGGCCTGGTGAAGAAGTACGGACAGAACATCTCGCGCATCTCGCGCAAGGCGGCCGTTGACCGGCAGGTGATCCGGCGGCTGCTGCAGAAGCACGGGCTGGTGCCGAAGGAGTGAGCGGCCGCCGCGCCTTCGCTTCGCGCTCACCACCACCCGCCGACGTCACCGTCGGGAGCGCCGCGCGCAGACCCGTCAGCGCTCGGTCCTGAGCAGGCTGCTCGCGGACCGTCGGGCTGCTCAGGGCAGCCGGTGCCCGAGCTTCTTCTTGCCCTCGGAGAAGAGGACCTCGACGCGCTGATCCTCGACGCCCACCACCACGCCCTTGCCGAACTTCGGGTGAGTGATGAACGCGCCCTTGGCCAGCGTGGACTGCATCGAGTAGGGGGCGAACGCGTCGTCGGGCTGGCCGGCGATGTGCTCGTCCCATGTCTTCTCGGGCTCCTCGACAGCCTTCGACAGGCTGAAGGGTCCGTCGTCATCGTGACGACGGTAGGTGCGTTGCTTCGTGCGCTTGATCGACATCTCTGCTCCTCGGGGGCAGCTTCGCACTGCTCCGGGCTCTTGTCCACAGGAGGATCTCACGCGGGCGTCACCGCGCTGACACACGCGGCGTGCACCCTCCGATCGGTCAAGAAGAAGGAGGAAGCCATGGACGACAAGGTCACCCTGCGCCCCCTCTACTCGTTCCTCGAGGACGCCCTCAGGCTGGGCGTCTACGTGCGCTGTCCGCAGACCGGACGCGCCCACGACATCGGCGACTGTCTCGGCTGCGCGCGCTACCGTGGACTGCACCTGCCGGGCGCCGACGAGCCCTACGGCCTGCGCTGCGCCGACCGCGCCGCGCGTCGCAGGCTCGAGCTCGGCGACGAGGCGGCCTCGGCGTGACGGCCGCCGACCGGGTAGGGTGCTCTTGGCTTTGCATCCGGCCCTGGCGCCTTTCGCTTTGCATTTGCCCGCGCCCCGCATCATCCTCCGTCCATGCCACGACGCCCACGACGCATCGGGGTCCTCACCGGCGGCGGTGATTGCCCCGGCCTCAACGCTGCGATCCGCGCCATCGTCCGCGCGGGCATCCGCGACCACGGGCTCGAGGTCGTGGGCGTGCTCGAGGGCTTCAAGGGGCTCCTCGAGGCGCGCGCGATCCCGCTCGGGCACGACGACGTCGCCAACATCCTCACCCTCGGCGGCACCGTCCTCGGCACCTCGCGTGAGAACCCGTTCAAGGTGGTCGTCCGCAGGCGCCGCAAGGAGACCGTCGAGGACCGCTCCGACCTGGCGGTGGCGGGCTACCGCAAGCTGCGGCTCGACGCGCTGATCTGCATCGGCGGCGATGGCACCCACCGCAAGGCGGCCAAGCTCGCGCGCAAGGGGCTGCGGATCGTCGGCGTGCCGAAGACGATCGACCGCGACCTGCGCGGCACCGACGAGACCATCGGCTTCGACTCCTGCCTGGCGGTCGCCACCGAGGCGATCGACCGGCTGCACAGCACCGCCGCGTCGCACCACCGCATCATGGTGATCGAGGTGATGGGCAACCGCGCCGGCTGGCTCGCGCTGACCGCCGGGATCGCGGGCGGTGGCGACGTGATCCTGATCCCCGAGATCCCCTACCGGCCCGAGGCGGTCGCCGCCTGCCTGAAGGAGCGGCAGCGGAAGGGGCGGCGCTTCAGCATCGTGGTGGTGGCCGAGGGCACGCGGCCGCACGAGGTGCAGCCGGCGGCGGCGAGCGCCGAGTACGGCGGCGATCCGGTGGGCAAGGTGGGCGTGGCCGTGGCGCGGCAGATCCACGAGCTCACCGCCCTGGAGTCGCGGGTCACGGTGCTCGGCTACGTGCAGCGCGGCGGACGCCCCACCGCCTGGGACCGCGTCCTCGCCACGCGCTTCGGCACCAAGGCCGTGGACCTGATCGCCGAGGGGCGCTTCGGCCGCATGGTCTGCCTGCGCGAGAACGCGGTGCAGAGCCTGGCCCTCGAGGAGGTCGCCGGGCCGCCGGCGCGGGTGCCGGCGAACCACCCGCTGCTCGCCTCGGCGCGCAGCCTGGGCACCTGCCTGGGGGACTGCTGAGCGATGAGGCCGCGCCGCCCTCGCGCCCTGCTCGCGCCGAGAGGCCCGGCCCGCGTCGGGCCGGTCCACCCTGTGGGGTACGCCGGAGCTGAACTTGCCCGAGCGCTCCGGCGGCCTCGGCGTCTGGGACCTGCAGGACCTCACCCGCGTGCTCCGCGACTCGCCCGAGGCGCGCCAGCAGCTCGTCTTCACGCGCCACGGCAAGGACGACCCCACGATCCACTTCGGCGCCGTCGTGCAGCCGAGCCCGCTCACCAAGCGGAGCTTCTACAAGGCGCTCGAGGAGCAGCGGCCCGGCCACTACGCGATCTGGGACGAGGGCGGGCACGGCGTCGACGACCCCGTCCTCGGCGCTTTCTGGTCCGACTGGGGCTGGAGCCGCGTCGCCGACCCGGTGACCTTCCTCCGCCGCGACCTCGCCTTCCCGGCGTTCAGCAGCTCGAGCGCCAACCAGGATCCGGGCGACGGGAGCGGCAACGGCAAGCAGCCGTGGCGCGACGACGAGGGCTACGCGGGGCAGGTGAGCGTGCCCGGCGACACGGGCTGGAGCGGCGCGCGCGCCGGCGCGCTGAACCGCTTCCTGCGCTGGGACGCGACGAAGATCGTCGACACCGCGGAGCGCCTCGAGCTCCCGCTGCGCGTCCTCGACGCCGACGGCAAGCCGCCGCCCAAGGCGGGGTACCCGAGCCTCGGCAACCAGCTCGACGCCGCGCTGCCGGTGACGGTGGACGTCACGCTGCGCCGCACGCAGCGCTTCACCTGCCTGCCCGGGGAGCAGCTCGCCTGGTCCTTCGCCGGCGCGAGCGGGACGGTGGCGGCCGCGGCCGACGGCGCGGTGACCATCCCGCGCCTCAAGCTCACCACGACCTGGGCGACGCTCATCGTCACCCGGGCGCCCTGAGCGGGCGGCGCGGCCAGCCGCCCGAGCGCCGTCAGCTCTGCCGCTGATCGTCACCCGGGCGCCCTGAGCGGGCCGCGCGGCCCGCCGCCCGAGCGCCGTCAGCTCCGCCGCCGCTCGGCGCGCACGCCCCCGCCGTCGAGCGCGCGCTGCAGCGTCTCCGCGTCGAGCGGCTTGGCGAGGTGGAGGTCGAAGCCGGCCGCCAGCGAGCGGTCGCGGTGCTCGGGGCTGGCGTAGCCGGTCAGGGCCACCAGCCGCAGCCCCCGGGTCGCCGCGTCTGCGCGCAGCGTCCGCGCGACCTCGTAGCCGTCGATGTCCGGCAGGCCGATGTCGACCAGCACCAGATCCGGCAGCTCGGCGCGCGCCCGCTCCAGCGCGCTCTTGCCGTCGGCCGCGGTGCTCACCCTGTGCCCGAGGAGCTCGAGGAGCATCGCCATGCTCTCCCTCAGGTCGGCGCCGTCGTCGACGACCAGCACGCGCAGCCCTGGTCGTCCCTGGCACGCCGCGCGGGACTCGAGGCCGGGCGCGTCGCTCGTCCCGAGCGGGAGGCGCAGCGTGAACTCGCTCCCCTTGCCGAGTCCGTCGCTGGCGCACTCGAGGCGGCCGCCGTGCAGCTCTGCGAGCGGACGCGCCACCGCGAGGCCGATGCCGAGGCCGCCCTTGCTGCGCGCGAGCGAGGTCTCCGCCTGGCGGAACGCGTCGAAGATGTGCGGCAGCAGGTCGGGCGCGATGCCGACCCCCGTGTCCCTGACCCGCACCACCGCCTCGGCCCCCTCGGCGGCCACCGTCACCGTGATGGCGCCGCCGGGCTCGGTGTACTTGATCGCGTTGGTGAGGAGGTTCGTGACCACCTGTCCGAGGCGCACGGCATCGGCGGAGACGCGCACGGGCGCGGCGGGGGCCTGTACCTCGACGCTGAGCCGCGCCCGCCGCGCGTCCACCTCGACCTCCTCGAGCTGCGCCGCCACGACCTGCCTGAGGTCCAGCGGCTCGCGCACGAGCTCCACCTTCTTGCGCACGATGCGCGAGAGGTCGAGGAGGTCGTCGATGAGCCGCGTCTGCAGCTTGATGTTCCGCTCGAGGAGCGCCGTCACCCGCGCGCGCTGACCCTTGGTCGCCTCGGCGCTCTTCAGCACCTCGACCGAGCTCAGCATGGCCGCGAGCGGCGTCCGGAGCTCGTGGGAGAGCGTGTTCAGGAAGAGGTCCTTCGCCTCGTTCGCCTCCTTGATCAGCGCGAGGTGCTGCTCTCGCTCGCCCTCGAGGCGCTTCTGCTCGGTGACGTCGAGGACGATCCCGATGTAGGTGGCGACGCTGCCGTCGGCGCCCACGATCGGCTTGCCGCGCGACATGAGCCAGCGCTCGCCCTCCGCCGTGAGGACGCGCCAGGCCAGGCTGAGCTCGGCGCCCTGGCTCGCCGTCTCCTGCAACGCGCTCACGGTCTGCGCCCGGTCGTCGGGGTGGATGGTCGCCGCCCAGGCCTCGTAGCAGGCCGTGACGCTGTCGGGCTCGAGGCCGTAGAGCCGCCAGGTCTCCTCGGACCAGAGGTTCGCGTTCGTCGCGAGGTCCCACTCCCAGGTGCCGGCGTTGGCCGCCTGCAGGGCGAGGCGGAGGCGCTCCTCGCTGCGCTGGAGAGCCGCCTCGGCCTGCTTGCTGAGGGTGATGTCGCGCGAGATCGAGAGGACGCTCACCACCTCCCCCTCGCGCGAGCGCTCGGGGAGGCAGCGGACGTTGAGGACGCGGGAGCCGTGCGCCGTCGGCAGGGCCTCCTCGAGCTCGAGCGGCTCGCCGCGGTCGAAGACCTGGCGGATGCGCTCCTCCCAGAGGCTCGCCGCCGGCTCGGGGAGCCCCAGCTCGCGGCTTGTCCTGCCGAGGAGCGCCTCGCGCGGCAGGCCCGCGAGCGCGGCGCCGGCCGCGTTGACGAAGAGGTAGCGGGAGTCGCGGTCGAGCCGGGTCACGCCGTCGGGCGAGTTCTCGGCGAGCGCGCGGTAGGCCTCGCGGCTCTCCCAGAGCTCGGCCTCCGCCTGCTTGCGCTCGGTCACGTCGCGCAGCACCGAGACCAGGCCGAGGGCCTCGCCGCGCTCGCCGCGGTGCAAGCTGACCACGGCCTCGAGGTGCCGCTCCTCGCCGCTCCTGAGGACGTGGATGTTCTCGCCGCGCCAGGTCCCGCCCTCGCCCAGTCGGGCGAAGGCCGCCTGCTCCGTCTCGGGCGGCTCCCAGCGGACCCGGAAGCGCTCGGCGGCCGGACGCCCGAGCGCCTCCGCCGCGGGCACCCCGAAGAGCCGCTCCGCTCCCGCGCCCCAGTAGGTCACCCGCTTCTCGTCGTCCACGGCCACCACCGCGTCGCTGATGTTGGCGAGCGCGGCGGCCTGGAAGCGCAGCTCGGCGAGGTAGCGGTCGCGCTCGGCGCGTGCGCGTTCGCGCTCGAGCGTCACGTCGGTCACCACCACCGCCCAGGTGCTCGGCGCCCCGTCGATGGCGAGCGGGCTCAGCGCGGCCGCGCAGAGGACGAGCGCGCCGCCCGGGCCGCGGAGCGCGAGGTCGGCGCGCCCCCCCCGGCGCCCGTCGAGGAGGGCCTGCAGCCGCGGCCGGTCCGGCTCGTGGATGAAGCTCGCGAAGGCGGCCCCGACCACGCGCTCGTGGGGCGCGCCGACCATCTCGGCCAGGCGCCGGTTCGCGTAGAGGATGGTGCCGTCGGCGGTCAGGGTGAGCGCGCCCTCGCTCATCGACTCGAGGAGCACCCGGTGCGCGAAGTCCGCGCCCTGCAGGGTGAAGACCCGCGCGGCCGCGCCGCTCCCGACGACCAGCGCGTCGACCTCGCCGGCGCGGATGGCGCGCAGCGTCTCCTCGGCCTCCTCGGCGCGGCGGGTGAGCTCCTCGACCAGGCGCTCGCGGGCGACGGTCGGCTCACCGGCTTGCCGGCCTGATGGGGTACCGTCGGGGCTCGCCGGCGGGTTCGCCGCGAGGGTCATCGGCCGCCCTCGTCACCCCGCGGGCGCAGGTCGAGGCCGACCAGGATCCGCTCCAGGTTCGAGAGGTCTCCGACGAAGCGCCGGAGCGGCGGCGGCAGCTTCTTGATCAGCGTGGGGGCGGCGATGATCTGCTCGCCCTCGGTGAGCTGCGGCTGCTGGTAGAGGTCGATCACCTGCAGGTCGAAGCGGCCGGCGAGGTGCTCCTCGCAGATCCGCTTGATGTTGGTGATGGCGCGCTGCGACTGCGGCGTGCTCCCCGCGACGTAGAGGCGGAGCTGGTAGGTCCCCTGCGCCCCCTCG
Source organism: Myxococcota bacterium (assembly GCA_022710245.1). The sequence goes on along the minus strand of JAKLHH010000192.1, from coordinate 434 downwards.
GCGAGCGCCTCCTCGAAGGCCGCGCTCGACTCGACGAAGTCGCGGGGGCTCTCCCCTGCGGGGGCCTCGCCGACGCCCCCCCGATCCTTCTCCCGGTCCTGCTGTGCCACGACTGCTCCCTCACGCCCCCCGGCTGCGAATATCGAGCCCCACCAGGACCCGCTCGGTGTTGGAGAGGTCGCCGATGATCTTACGGATCGGCTCCGGCAGCCGCCGGACCAGGGTGGGGATGGCGAGGATCTGGTCGCCCTGGGCGAGCTGCGGGTTGAGCAGGAGGTCGACGACCTCGATGCTGTAGCGGCCCGCCAGGTGCTCCTCGCAGATCTTCTTCAGGTTGGCGAAGGCGGTCAGCGACTTCGCCGTCTGCCCGGCCACGTAGAGGCGGAGCTGGAAGCTCTCGCTCGCCTCGGTTTCGTCTTGCCGCTCGCGTCCGT